>JACPGN010000300.1 GCA_016182435.1 Lentisphaerota bacterium
AATACGCGAAGGTGTCCGGCTTGGCGGACCTGCTCATAGAGGTCCCAGTGCGTTCCCCCGGTCAGTGGCAATTCCGAAGCGGCATAGACCGGCGTCAGGATAAGCTCGTCTACGTTCTTTCCGCCTCTGGCGGATCTGCCTCTGGCAGAAAGCGCGGCAGCAAACTCCCTGACCAAGGCGCGCGTGCGGCTGTAGCGATGCGGCTGGAATACGGCGAAGAAGCGTTTGCGCTTCAGACGCGGAAGGTTCGCCAAGGTAGCGGTAATCTCCGAGGGATGATGAGCGTAATCAGTAATCACCTGCACGTCCGGCGTGGCGATCAGGCGTTCGAAGCGGCGGCGCACCGGTTGAAAGGTCTGCAGGCCGGCTTGGCTGGCGGCAAATTCGATGCCGCAGGCCTGGGCGGCCGCGCAGGCCGCCAGAGCGTTAAGCGCATTGTGGCGGCCCGGCGCCGGTAAATTGACTATTCCCATTTTTTCGGCGCCACGCCAGACTTGGAATGAAATGCTTTCAGCTTGCTCTTTGATCGCTGTCGCGCGCCAATCGGCGCACGAAGAATCCACGCCCTCACCTGCCCGCAGTGCTACGCCCAGCGTTGCAGGCGGGCGGGCGCGGCTACTAAAAGAGTGGCCGCCGGAAGCCAATCCATAGGAGACTCCCTTGGCCAGGTCACGGCATAGGGCCGCAGCTTCGGGGTCGTCCCGGCAATAGACTATATTCCGGCGAACTTTCTTGAGCATTTTTTGGAAACACGCGCGCAGCTCCGCCAGACAAGTAAAATGCTCGGCGTGATCAAACTCGATATTGGTTACGATCGCAATATCCGGCTCATAAAAGCTGAGCGTGCCGTCGCTTTCATCGGCCTCCGCCAGCAGGAAATTGCCGGCACCCGCGCCGGCCACGCTGCCACGGCGGTCGAGCCGACCGCCCTCCAAAATACATTCCGGCGGTCTCTGGAGGGCGACGGGCTCCGTCGCCGCAGGGACCACTCCGCCAATGCAAAAAGAAGGCTCGCGGCCGGCCGAAGTGAAAATCTGGGTCAGCATGGCCGTGGTCGTAGTCTTGCCATGCGAGCCGCAGACAATCACCGAAAAGAATTCGCGCAGGAGCGCCGCCAGCACCAAGCCGCGCGGGAGAACGCTGATACCCCGCGCCACCGCTGAGATAATTTCCGGATGATCCGGCCGCACCGCCGCGGTGCGCACAACCCACTGCGCCTCGGCCAGATGAGCGGGATCATGGCCGCGCCGGACTTCAATGCCCAGGCCTTCCAGCCAGGTGGCCAGCTCATCAGCGCGCAAATCACAGCCTGAGACCCTGAAGCCCTTTTGCTTGAGCTGGAAGGCCAGCGCCGCCATTCCCACCCCGCAAATGCCGATAAAGTGAACATGGCCGCGCGGGCCGGCCAACAACTGAAGTGCGCGGTTAAAATCGTCAGTCATTCGATGATTCGATGATTCGATGATTCGATGATTCGTAATTCTACCGTTCTTCTTTTTACGAATCAACCAATCATCAAATCATCTTTTATATATTTCCCCGTTTTCGGATCTGTCGTCTGCCGTCTGTCATCCGCCGTCTGTCCTCTTGGCGTCCCACCTCTTCCACCAGTTCGGCCAGGGCTGCGGCTGAGTTGTTCGTGACGCGTTTGCGCGCGGCCCGGCATTGCCGGGCCAGCCGCGCCGGGTCGCGCATCACTCCGGTAATATAGTCAGCGAGCCAGTCCACGGTTAGAATCTGTTCATCGCAGAGGTCCGCGGCGCCGCAGGCGGCCAAGGCATCGGCATTGGCTGTCTGGTGCCGATGAACGGCAAAGGGATACGGGACCAGCAGAGCCGGCACTCCGTAAAACGCCAATTCTGCGCAGGTGGAAGCGCCGCTCCGACAAATGGCCAGCGCGGAGAGCCGGTAAGCCCGCGGCATATCGCGCAGGAACCCGAAGACCGCGTGCGGCACACCGGCGTGCCGGTAGGCCTGCCGGATGGCGTGCTCATCGGCAAGGCCGGTTAAGTGAATTACTTGCAGCGGATGACCTTCGCCATGTAAACGCATGATCGCCTGGCAAACAATTTCATTCAGCCGATGCGCGCCGCGACTGCCCCCCATGATCAGGATGGTGAAGACATTTTGGGCCAAAGCGCCCCAATTTTCGATGGCGCGTAACGCGCCACAAGTATTCGACCTGTCCCGCTCAGAGCGGGATTTCTGATTTTCGATTTCTGATTGCGGTCCAGCATCCGGCGTCCCTGCTTCGCCCCTTCGACTTCGCTCAGGGCTTCGCAGGGCAGGCTGTCGTCTATCGTCCTTTTGATCAGGGCTGACTTCTGGCGTCTGGCATCCGGCGTCCGGCATCTGGCGTCCGTCGTCCCTGGCCGAGCTCCCTGGCCGGGCTTGGGCAGGCGGGCAGGCCGGCGTCTGTTCCTCTGTCCCGCGCACCGGCATGCCCGTTACGCAGAGCCGGGCATGAGTTAAATGCGCGCGCGTTTCGCTGAAACTAACGGCCACGGCTGCGGCGAAGCGGCTCAAGAAGCTAATGGCCCGGCCGGGAATGACGTTGGCCTCATGCAGGACCACTGGAATCCGCAGCCAGCGGGCGGCCAACACCGGTCCCACCGAAGCATAACTGCCCATCGCCAGGAACACGTCCGGAGAAAAACGCCGCAGCGATTGGCGGCTCTGCAGGACCGCGCGAATCAGCGCAGCGCAAGTTGCTACCAGTGTCCACGGATCGCGGGACGACACCCCGCGAGCAGGTACCGTCTCAACCGTCCCCACCCATTCCGTCAAGGCCAGGTCTTCACCCGGCTTGCCCGCCAGGTACAACCGCACTTCATGGCCGCGCTGCCGCAAGGCCATGGCCGCGGCCAGACCCGGAAAAATATGTCCGCCCGTTCCGCCACAGGCAATCCCGATTTTCATGAAAAGGTGTTCCCAATGAACCAAGCTTTTTACACCACGTGAACGGCAAAAAAGTTAAATTTTTAGCCGTTCTGATAAAAGCCGTTTAATGTATCTGTCATTCCCGCGCAGGCGGGAATCCAGTCTGACTTTTCTGGATTCCCATTTTCATGGGAATGACATGCGCTTGGATGGTCATTAAATGTTAAACATAAAACGAACAGATTTGGCAAAGTAGAACCCAAACCTCAAACATTCTCGGCAATAGCTTGCCGCACCTGGCCGGCGAGTTGAACAAGCACGGCCTCAGGCGTAATCAAGGGCGGCATAAGATACACGACCGGTCCCAGCGGTCGAATCAAAATCCCCTGCTTTAACAGCCAAGCGGCTATCCGCTGGGCGCGTGAGGCGCCTTCCCGTGCTTTGTTTTCCGCCAGTTCAACCGCCACGAGCAGGCCTAAGCCGCGGACATCGCGCACGCCATTTAAGTCCCGAACCGGCGCCATTGCCGAGAGCAACTGCCGCCCCGCTTGCCGGGCGTATTCCACAATCCGGTCTTCCGCATAAATCCGCAGAGTTTCCAGGGCCACAGCGGCCGCCAGCGGATTGCCGGCAAACGTGTGGCCATGATAGAAGGTGTGGTCAAGCGGCTCATCCGCAAAAGTTTGATAGAGCTCTTCGCGCACAACCGTGGCGCTCATCGGCAGGTAACCGCCGGCTAAGCCCTTGCCCAGGCAGACGATATCGGGATCTATTTCCGCGTGCTCGAAGGCGAACATGACCCCGGTGCGGCCGAACCCCATGGCAATTTCATCGTCAATCAGCAGCACGTCATGCTCCCGGCAGAGCGCCGCTATTTTTGCCAGACACTCCCCGGAATAAATGCGCATGCCGGCGGCAGCCTGACACAAAGGCTCGACAATCACGGCCGCAATTTCAGAGGCGTGTTCTTGAAGAGTTTCGGCCATTTGCGCCAGGCACACTTGCTGGCAGGTATCGCTCGGGAGGCCCCGCGCGCAAACCCCGCAACAAGGCGCCTCCACGCGCAATACCGGAAAGAGCAAGTCCCGGAAGGGCGCGTGAAATTCCGGCACGTAGCCGACGGCGACCGCGCCCAAGGTGTCGCCATGGTAAGCATTTTCCAAGGCGACGAACCGGCGCCGTTCTGGTCGGCCGAGATTGTGCCAGTACTGGACGGCAAGTTTGAGCGCCGCTTCCACGGCGCTGGCGCCATCGCCGGAAAAGAATACGCGCCGGCGCTGATCGGGGAACAGTTGGCTCAAGCGCTCGGCCAGCTCGATTGCGCCGGGATGCGCGAGATTACCCAGGATACTGTGCTGCAGGCGCTGAGCCTGCTGAACCAGCGCTTTTATCAGGCGCGGATGACTATGGCCCAGGTTACAGGCCCACCAGGATGAGATTGCATCTAAGTAACGGCGGCCGTCATTATCAAAGAGATAAATGCCCTCGCCGCGCACGATGACAAGAAACTCGTTATCCCGGATGGCCGAATGCCGGGAATAAGGATGCCAGAGATACTGGCGAGAAAGTGAACGATATTGGTCTGTGTTCATTGTGGAATAAAAATGCCTGACGCGGCTTCCACCGCGATCAAAGCCAACGCCCACCACGCGAAACGCGTGGCAAGCATCCAATTTATCCCGCGCAGCGCGGGACATCGAACTTCCAACATCCAATGCAAGAAGGCGGGAGCGCTTCGGCGCACGCCTTGTATTCAGCATTCGATGTTTTGCTTTTCGTCTCAGCTACGGCGATTTTAGCCATGCCAGGGAGTCCGCCACTGGCCTCAGGCAGGCAGCCACAGCGTGATGGAATTGATCGGCCGAGAGCGTCGCCAGATTCGGCATAAAGGGCAATTCCCCGAGCACACGCACGGCGCCCAACCGCGCTATGGTGCTGATATTATCACTTTCGATGTAGCCGGAACGTCCCGGCCGCGTTGCATTGAATACCACGCCCAGGATGCTCAGCCGCGCGCGCCGCAGGCTTTGAAGCGTGAGCAAGGTGTGATTAATCGTTCCCAGGCCCGGGCGGGCCACGACCACCACGGGCAGCGCCAAGGCCCGCATGAGGTCCAGCATGGATTCGCGCTCATTCAACGGGACCAGGACGCCGCCGGCTCCCTCGGCAATCACCAAGGGATGCCGCCGGCACAACACGCGAAGCGATTTGACAATTGTTTTAATCCTGATTGGCCGGCGGGCAATTGCTCCGGCCAGATGGGGCGAGCACGCTTTAGCAAAGCAGCAGGGCGCCATGTGGGCGTATTCCTGAGCGTCCGGCTTCACTCCGGTAAGCGCCAGGGAGAAGTCCAGGTCCGGCGCGCGCCAGGCGCCGTTACGGCGGATAGCGCCGGTCTGGACGGGTTTCATCGGCACGGCATCCATCCCGCGCGCGCGCAAAAAGGCCAGCAGAGCGGCGCTGACCACGGTTTTGCCGACCGCCGTATCCGTGCCGGTAACAAATATGCCGGGAAAGGTCATTTTCCTCTCTGGAAAAAACAAGGATAATGTATTATGGGAGGCCAAGCCGTGCACGACAATTTTCGGCAACGGTTTAATCCCTACTATGAGGGGGCAAGAGGGCGCGTTCGCCTGCCCGCAATGCTACGCATAGCGTTGCAGGCGGGCCGAACGCGCCGCGGACGGTCCCGCCGAGGCGGGATAAACTCGGCGCTTGCCCCGCCCCGTGGCGGGGAGCCGTCCCTACCCTCACGCGACCCATTACGCAACGAGCGTGAGCGCTTGTAAAACGGGCGCCATTGCGCTATGGTCAATCAAGTCGGCCAGGGAGCGTCGGCCTGCGTCCCGCCTACGACCGGGCTTCGGCGGGCAGGCCGACGGCTACAGAGAAAAATATGTCTGGCTGAAACTTCTTAAAATCGAAAGGGGAAAAAATGGCCGAAAAGGATATGCTCGCCGAGATCTTCCGGATGCAGGCCGAGCTGAACGAACGGATCGGCGTAAAGACCCTGCGCATGCCGGAAGAGCGCAAGCCGGAATGGGTGCTTAACTATTGCCGGGCCCTAAGCCAGGAAGTGGCGGAACTGACCGACAGCGTGCCGTGGAAATGGTGGGCCAAGTACCAGCAATTTGACAAGCAGAACGCCCGCGTGGAAGTGGCCGACCTGTTTCACTTCCTGGTCTCGCTGGCCCAGGTCTTGGACA
>JACPGN010000301.1 GCA_016182435.1 Lentisphaerota bacterium
CAGACAGCCAAGGCTCCCAAGTTTTTTCATGAGGGCCGCAAGCGCAACCCCGTCTTTAGATCGCGGCAGTGTCCAGACCCTGGCGCCTTGCGCGGCCCAAGCCCGCCGCCGCCGTGCCGGGCAAGCTCGCGTGGCAGCGATAATTGTTTGGGCCCGATAGTTGCCGGTTAACATTCGGGCGCGCGCCGGCAGGTTTCCCCGGGTAGCCACCACCACGCGCCAGGGCCGGCGGCGGCCCAAAGGCCTGGGCCAAAGCGCGGGATCATCGCTAATCACCGTGCCGGCGCCGACCAGGATAGCGTCGGCGCTCCGGCGCCAGGCTTGCACCTGCCTTCGGGCGGAGGGACCCGTGATCCAGCGCGAGCGTCCACGCTCATCGGCGATTTTGCCATCCAGCGATAGCGCCAATTTGAGGGTCAGATAAGGACGACGCCTGCTGATCCACGCGGCAAAAGGGGCAATCAGTTGGCGAGCTTCGGTGGCGCAAATACCTTCGATTACTTTCAAGCCGGCCCGGCGCAGCTTGGCCACGCCCCGGCCGTTGTGCCGGGGATTGGGGTCGCGCGCGGCTATGACCACGCGGCGAATGCCCGCCTGGATAATTGCGCGCGTGCAGGGCGGCGTGCGACCCTGGGTGCAGCAGGGTTCGAGGGTCACATACAGCGTGGCGTTGCGCGCGCGCGCGCCGGCAGCCCGGATGGCCAGCGCCTCCGCATGCTCTCCGCCGGCGCGGTGATGCCAGCCCTGGCCGAGAAGTTTGCCGACGCGCACAATCACGGCGCCCACGGGCGGGTTAGGGCGCGTGAGCCCCTCGCCGCGCCGGGCCAAGCCAAGAGCGCGCTTCATCCAGAAAACGTGATTGGCGCGGTTATTCTTCAAGAGGATCATTCTTTATTTCCGGGACTGGCTCCCGGCTGGGGCGGGAGAGGTCCTGGTGGGCGCGGTCGAGAATCCCGTTGACGAACTTGCCGGATTCGTTGGAGCTGAAGCGCTTGGCGATATCCACGGCTTCGTTGATCGAAACCACCGGCGGGATGTCCGGCCGGAACAGCATTTCAAAAAGAGCCAGGCGCATGACATTGCGATCAACGGCGTTCAGGCGTTTGATTTCCCAGTGCTCGGCGTAAGCCTGGATGCGCGCATCGAGCTCAGGCAGATGGCTCAAGACTCCCCGGATCAATTCCGTGGCAAAGGGACGAGCTTCAGGATTGACCTTCTGCAGCGCCCAGAAATCATCCAGGGCCTGGTCGGTGTCGCCGGTGTTGAAATCGTGCTGAAAGAGAAATTGGACCGCCCACTCGCGGCCGAACCGTCGGGTTGTCATGGCTTCCTTCCGGCACTGGCGCCTCGTCCGATCGCCCCGGTTCAGCGGCGGGCCGCGCAGCGGACCGTCCGCTGCAACCGGTTGTTAGCCTCCCGCTCGCGCTTCCTCACCTTGCACCAGAAGATCCCGCATCTCGCCCGGGTGGTGCGCCACACACAGCCCGCCGCCAGTGCCGCGTCGGCTCCTTGTAGGGCGAGTTGATGATCAGGCGGTCGTTGGTAGTGCGGGGCATCGCGATAGCCATTCCCTGTTTCAAGCGACTTCCGGGACGGACTCGAACAACAGTCGCCGAATATCGGTCTCCGGCGCTCGCTTTGACAAATACAGCATCTCAATCCCGACGACGCTATCCTGGTCGTCGTAATCCACGATGATGCCGGGCGATACTTCCTCTGAACGACTCGAAGGCGCTTCACTCAAAGTCAGGTAAAGCGCGTCGGCTTGTCGGTCCACTTTTAACTTCATGGGATGGTTCTCCTTCGATCAAAGAATACCGTTACGACATGTGGCGGTGTTCTCTTGGCGTCAACAATGACCCGCAACACACGATGTCCAAATTCAGGGATACGTGCGAGACGATGTTCCAGGTTCGCGTCCACCGGATCGACCTCGGTCACCTCTGGCGCGGTCAATGCCTGTTCCATCCAGGCGATATGGATTTGCCGCTTCTTTAGCGCGTCCCGTGCGTGTTCTGTCAGAACGTAGTCCACGTCTTGGTTACTCTGGGATCTCCAAAATCTTCAGGCTCCCGATACTCGGATTCGACCTGCCTGCGCCGCTGCTGCGGCAGGCGGGTCGGGCGCTTGGATTCGGTTTTCTGCTTTCGTGCCATCAAGGGACTGCCTATCGGTTTCGTCACGCGATGGTTCGAGGGGCTATCAGGCGCCGGAGACGAGTTTTTTCAGGAGCGAGGCCATTTCGATTGCCGAGAGGGCCGCGAGCCAGCCGCGGTTGCCCGCCTTGGAGCCGGAGCGCTCGATAGCCTGTTCCAGGCTATCGGCGGCGACCACGCCATCAATGACCGGAACATTTGTTTGCAGGGCGATCTGGGTCAGGGCCCGCGCCACCTGGCTGTTGATCAGTCCCGCATGCGCCGTGGCGCCCTGGATTACGACGCCCAATGCTACCAGGGCGTGGAATTTTCCGGTCTGCGCCAGTTTTTGGATGGCCAGTGGAATTTCAAATGAACCCGGAACCCAGACAACGGTCACGGCCTCATCCTTGGCCCCGTGCCGCTGGAAGCAGTCCAGCGCGCCGCGCAGGAGCTGCTGAGTGAAAAGGTCGTTATACCGGCTGATCACG
>JACPGN010000297.1 GCA_016182435.1 Lentisphaerota bacterium
GGAGCCGCAGCAGCGTTGTTTTGCCGGCGCCGTTCGGCCCGAGCAAGCCGATGATCTCGCCGCGCAGCACTTCGAACGAAAGATCGTCCACGGCTTTGACCGCGCCAAAGCATTTGGTTACCTGTTCTACTTTAATCATGATAAGGTCTGACTTTACGCCTCACCTTCGTTTTTACCGCCCCGGAAAAAACGTAAGGTGGAGGCGCTGATTCGCGGTTTGCTTCATCTGCCTGAAGGGCAGCTACATCATAGCCTGGGGTACAACCCCAGGACAAAAATGTGTTTCCCAAAACCCTCCCGCACCCTGTAGGGGTGCTACATCTCCCCACGTTCTTTCCCTGGAATGTTGCTCCCCTTCAGGGAGCGTTTCTTGGTTCGGACATTCCATTAACCCAGCGATGCTCGCTGGGCTACGATGTTCAACCACGTTGGGGTCGTGTTTCTCTATCTCTTTACGCGAACCCAGTGAAACGGACCCCGCGCGAGCGGGGCAAGCGCCAGCCTGCCCGAGCTCGGCCAAGGACATAACCGACCTCTTCAACTCTACCGGCAATCCATCCTATTGATCAATTCCAAAAACAGCCTATACTTATCATTACTGGAAACGGAAGGTAGTAATGAGTGCTTCATCCCAATCAGATTCTGCTACTCCAGCGGCAAAGGGGACCAAAGCCGTAAAACCCTCCGGCACAAAAACAAGCGCGCAGGGATTTCCATATACGGAACGCCACTTGCAGTGCGTCTGGTTTGATGCGTCCTTACGTCCCCGCAACCTCAAAACCGAACAGGGGATTGAGTTCGTCGTCGAGCATCCCGGCCAATGGAACCTGGAAGATGGCCCGGATTTTCTGGGCGCGGTCTTAAGCGTGGGGCCGGAACGGCGCCGCTTGACCGGCGACGTTGAAATCCACGTTCATCCGGCCGATTGGCAGCGGCACGGCCATGCGCAAAATAAAGCCTATGCGCGCGTCATTGCGCACGTAACCTATTTTCCCGGCACAGTGTCGGGCGAGAGCTTGCCTGAAGGGGCGCTTCAGGTTTCGCTGAAAGATGGTCTGGCGGCCAATCCTTTCTTTTCATTCGAAAGCCTGGACCTAAGCGCTTATCCCTATGCCGAGCGGGAGAGCACCACGCCCTGCGCCCGGCTGCTGAAAGCGTGGGATCCTGACCGGGTAGCGCAACTGTTAGAGACCGCCGGCGAGGAGCGCTTGCGCGTTAAGGCCGCACGGATGGCCGGCGCAATTGCCGCGCAGGGGTTTGACCAGACCCTGTATGAGGAAGTTATGACCGCGCTGGGCTATAAAAACAATCGCGCCCCTTTTCGTTACCTGGCTCAGCAGTTGCCGCTCAAAACCTTGCTGCCCTCATCCGCCGGCGAGGCGCTCAAAGCCTATGCGCTCCTGATGGGTGTAGCCGGGTTGCTGCCACGGCAGACTCCCGGGCGCTGGGACGCCGCAACCCGCGCTTTTGTGCGGCAATTATGGAATCACTGGTGGAAACATCAGGCGCAGTGGAGCGCTTTTGTCTTACCGCGCACGGCCTGGAAGCTGAGCGGCCTGCGGCCGCAAAACCACCCGCAGCGCCGGTTGATGCTCTCTGCCCTTCTTTTTACCGCTAAGCCCGGATTGGGCCAACGCTTGCCGGCGCTGAATACCGGCAACCCCGCTGAGGCGCTCAAGTTCATGGCCGAGCTGTTTCAACCCGAGGCCGTTACTTACTGGCAACGCCGGTTGACTTTCGCGGGTCCGCCGCAAGCCGCTCCTATCGCGCTTATGGGCGAAGGCCGGATCGCGGCGCTCATTGCCAATGTGCTGTTGCCTTTGCTGGCGGCCTCGGGCAATCGCGGTGTTATGAGTCCGGCCTTCTTGCGGCGCCTGAGGCCCGAAGAGGATAACCAGATTTTACGGCAGACCGCCCGCAACCTGCTGGGCGCGGATCATAATCCGGCGCTTTACCGCTCCGGAGTGCGCCAGCAAGGCCTGATCCAGATTTTTCACGACTTCTGCCTGACGGACCGTTCGAAGTGCGACCAATGCGCCCTGTTGAAATCGCTGAACAGGGATAGCCGCCATGGACCATAAGAAAAAGATCACCATCGCGGTCGGCATGAGCGGCGGGGTGGATTCCACCGTGGCGGCCTGCCTACTGCAACGCCAGGGCTTCGATGTCCTCGGCGTTACCATGCAAACCTGGGATGGCTCAGTGGAATTGCCGGCCGCGCCACGCCGCAGCGGATGCTATGGACCCGGCGAAGCGCAGGACCTGGCGGAACTGCGCGCCTTGACCGAGCGGCTGGGCATCCGGCA
>JACPGN010000298.1 GCA_016182435.1 Lentisphaerota bacterium
AATCTTTTAAAAAGACATGGACACACTTAATAAAGTGTGTCCATAGCGAAATATGGCCAAAGGAACTGTTATTCTGTCCTTTGGGCGCTACCTTGCTTGGTGCGGTCCCAAGGCACAGACCAAGCGCTGGTAACAGGGTCAACGCCAGCAAGGGCGCGCTGCGCAACATGCCCCAGGCGGCAAAAAGCGCCACGAGCAGGATTAGACATTCTGCCAGCCGACCGGCTGATAAAAAGGTAGGGCCGCACAGCCTTGTGCGGCCGAAAACATGGCGGGACAGGCTGCCCCGCCCTACCAGGAAAAATGTGCGCCATAGAACCCATAAGGCCACTAAGGAAAGCAACGGCAGGGTAGCCAACATCGGGTTGAGCACCGTTTCCCAGTAACTCAGCGGCGAGGCATTTTCGGTGATGGCAAGACAATAATTGCCAAAGATGCCCAGCGGGTAGAGCAGGCCGCGCCAGCCATTGGGATTGAGCAGGCTGACCGCGATGAGCGCGAGGAGCAAAATGGTCTCTTGCCGCGGCCTTGCCACACGGGGTAGGGCGCCCTCGTGGACTCGTGCTTCGTAGCGAAGGCTTACTTCGCAGAGTAGCATCCGCCTCTGGCGAAAAATGCGCCACCAGCAGGCCAGCACGTAGGCGCCCAGCATGCCGATACCGAAGATAAAATAGATGTGCGCATTGGCCCAGAACCAGCCGTAAGCCAGGAAGACAAAGCAGCCCCAGCCGGGAATCTTCCGTTCCGGCGCATATTCCGCCCGGGCAATCAGCCAGCCATAGAGCGCCACACCCAGGTAGGTAAAGAGTTCCGGACGGATATGGGCGCGATAGCCCAGGGCAACAGCGGAAAGCGTGGCGGCGAAAGCGATCAGGGGCGAGGCGCGCCGGAGCGACGCCGCGCGTAGCGCCAGGGCCAGCGTGGCGCACATCAGCAGCGCCTTAAGCGCAATCAAGCCGTTCAATCCCACGGCCCGATAAGCGCAATAGAGAACTACCTCCGAGAGCCAGTGATGATTGATGAACGGGAAGTCGGGATAGGTATAGGTCAGGAAATTTGTAGCGGGTACGTGCTTCAGCTCCAGGATGATTTTGCCCAGCAGCAGATGCCGTCCAAGGTCCTCGGTGAAGCTGATGCCGGGCGTTAAGGCCAGCAGCAGCATCAGCCCCAGCGGCAGGGCATAGAACAATTCGTGCCCGAACTGCTGAATTCCTGTTTTCATGGCCGCGGGCCGTTTGCGCGCCAGAGTGCCTTGAATTGTTCATATTCTTGGCGGATGTCTTCGGCCGCGGGCCGATGCCGTAAAGCTGTTTCGTAATACTCGCGCGCGCGCTCAAACTCCTTGCGCAGGAGGGCCACTCGCGCGGCGCTGTGCGCCGCCCGGGCGGCGTATTCATTGGCCAGCTCCAGAACCTCCTCGTAGGCAGCCAAGGCTTCCGCGTGCCAGCCGTAATTGTGGTAAGCCGCGCCGAGATTGTAGACAGCGCTGATATCGCTTGGGCGCTCGGCGGCCAGGCGGGCAAAAGCGTGAATCGCCGCAAGATTGTCGCCTTCGGAGAGTTGCTGCGCCGCCTGGCGGGCGCGCCGGGCGTCGCTCCTTGCGCTAAGATAATGTTCAATAAGAAGAATGCTGCCGATAACCAACGCGAGAGGGACAATTCCCATGACCAACCCGCCGGGCGATATTTTCAAGTCACTTATTCCTTTCCGCCGGCGTTCTTCAACACTTGCTCCACGGCGCGCTGACCTTTGAGGGCTGCCCATTGCAGCGCCGTCTGCTGGTAGTTGTCCACGGCCTTCAGGTCGGCGCCCTTGGCCAGCAGCAGTTCCACTACCTCAACGGATCCATTGATGGCGGCATAATGGAGTGGGGCAAGGCCCAGGTTGTCCTTGATGTTTACATCGGCGCCCTTGGCGATCAGCGCCGCGCTCACCCCGGTACGGCCGTGTTTAATGGCCACGACCAGCGCCGTGGTTGCGGCGAGATCCTGAGCGTTGAGTTCGGCCCCTTTGCTCGCCAGCAGTTCGACTAATTCTCCCCAGCCATAGAGCGCGGCCGTATGCAGTGGAGTGAACCCCAAGTCATCGCGCGCGTTGACCTCGGCGCCCTTGGCCAGCAACGTCTTAACCACCGCCTTGTGGCCTTGGCCCGCGGCATTGTGCAGGGGCGTGCGGTTCTTCAAATTGCGCGCGTTGACCTCGGCGCCCTTAGCCAACAACAGCTCCACCACGTTGTCATGTCCGGCGAAGGCCGCCAGATGCAAGGGCGTGGCGCCGAAATCATTGTGCGCGTTGACCTCGGCGCCGGCCGCCAGCAGGACGGCGGCCACCTCGCGGCTCGCGCCGCCGGCGGCCCAATGCAAAGGCGCAAACCCGTTATGGTCCTTGCTGTTCACCAGCGCCGGATCCTTGGCCAGGAGCATTTTGACCTGATCAGTCTGGCCCAGCTCGCTGGCGGAATAAATGGTCTGCGCGCGCGCCGCGTTGGCCAGTAGGCCGATGGCCAAGATCAGTGCCCCTTGATTCAAAATTGTCAGTTTCATCATTAACCCTCCCTGTTTTAGCAAGCTGTTCAAAGGGCAAGTGGCCGTGGCCGGCTATTTCAGTAGCCGCGGTGGCGATGCCGTGGCCGCCGGAAGACTCCACGCCCTCACCTGCCCGCAGTGCTACGCACAGCGTTGCAGGCGGGCGGGCGCGGCTACCCGGAATTTCTGCGGCCCAAAGTGCGCGCGGCTTCGTTCATGCTTCCCGTGCGATAGCCCTCCAGATCCACGGCAACATAGGTGAACCCTTGCCGATGCGCCAGCCGGACAACCCGGCGGCGAATTTCAGGTGTGCATAAACGCCCGGCAGCGTCGGGCGCCACCTCAATCCGCGCTATGCTGCCATGATGCCGCACGCGCACCTGGCGGAATCCCAGGCGCCGCAAGGCTTCTTCAACCCGGTCCACCGCTTTCAACCCTGCCGCGGTAATCCGTGAGCCATAGGGAAAGCGCGAAGCCAGGCAGGCCATGGCCGGTTTCTCCGCCGTGGGCAATCCCAACTGGCGCGACGCCCAGCGGACATCGGCTTTGGTAAGTCCGGCTTCCAGCAACGGGCTGACCACGCCCAATTCCGCGGCCGCGCGCCGGCCCGGCCGGATATCGCGCAGATCATCCGCGTTCGTGCCATCCATAATCCATTTGATGCCGCAGCGAGCAGCCACCGCTCTCAGCCGGCTGAAAAGTTCGTGCTTGCAATAGTAACAGCGATTGACCGGGTTAGCGGCAAACCGCGGAATCTTGAGCTCGTTGGATGGAATCAGCAAATGGCGCACGCCGAGCCAGCGGGCCAGCTCCGCGGCTGCGCGCTGCTCGCGTTGCGGATAGGTAGGCGAAAGCGCGGTTACCGCCAGAACCTTCGTTCCCAGTTCCTGCCGCGCCACTGCCGCCAGCAAGGTACTGTCCACCCCGCCGGAAAACGCAATCAACGCGGAGCCTAAGCGCCGCAACCGCCCGCGCAGGCGCTCGATTTTGCGGCTTGCCCCACGTAGCTCCTTGAGCGAAGTGGGGGGCAATCCGCGTGGAGGGTTCCTTGATTTCATCGCTTTATCATCGTAACTTCCGGCAGTTTTGTCAACAAGCAATGCGGGCTTCCTGCGATTCAGACAGTAGATTCGTATTTCAAAAAAGTTCTTCTGCGGGCTTGCGCGCATTTGGAGTGCGCTGGTCCGGCATTGCCGGACCAGCGCACTCCTAAAGGGATGCTTTCAGCATCCCAAAAAAAATTCGATTATAGTGTATGTTCCAAGTCTACTGTCTGAATCGCACTTAGTCTTCCACCGACGCGACAAGTCACCTACACCGCGACTTCGCGTCCGCTTTGGCTGGAGGCATAAACGGCGTCAATCAGTTTCATGACCGTGACGCCTTGTTCGGCCGTGGCGGCCGGCGGACATTTTCCCTGGCAGGCCTTGATGAAAATGTCGGCCTGGCGGTGGAACGTATTGGCGGACTCGTTGACTAACGGCGCAATATTGGCGACCAAGTCATTATGTTCGGTGAAAATTGTCAATGGTTTGTCACTAAATATCCGGGCGCCGCCTTTGTCGCCGAGAATGTCAATAAACTGGACTTCTTCCGTATTTGCCGCCCAGGCGATTTCAAAGATCAGGGAAGCTTTTTTGCCGAAGCGGACCAGACCCGCGGAATAGTCTTCCACGTCGCAGACGCCGTTGTAATTGGGCGGTCCGGCCCACATGCTGACATAGCGGTAATTACGCAGGTCTTTTCCGAATTTGGCGTAATTCATGGCGCTGACCCGGGTTGGCTTCCAGAGTCCACTGACATACATGGCGGCGTCGAACAAATGCACGCCCAGGTCAATCAGGGGGCCGCCGCCTGAGGCGGACTTCGTGGTGAACCAGCCGCCGAGGCCGGGAATGCCGCGCCGGCGGATTAAGACCGCGCGCAGGTGGTAAATATTGCCGAAAAACCCTTTTTGGACATAATCCCGGACCACGCGCGTCGTTTCCGCCTGGCGCCAGACCATGCCGATCTGGATTATTTTTTTCGCTTTTTTCCCGGCGGAGGCGATAGCCCTGGCCTCCCCGGCGTTCAACGCCATCGGCTTTTCCAGCAGGATGTGCTTGCCGGCTTTCAGCGCGGCCAGCGCCACGGAGCGGTGCAATTTATTACCCACGCAGATCTGACCGCGTCAAGATCGCTTTTGAGCAGGTCGCGGTAATCTTTGAAGCGCTGTTGGACATCATATTTGCCGCCGAGCGCGGTCAGCCGGGCCTCGGCTATGTCGCAAATGGCGGCGATTTCGGCATCCGGCGCGGCGCGGTAGGCATCGGCATGCACGGAGCCAATAGCGCCCAAACCGATGATGCCGACCTTGACTTTATTTTTTTTCATGTTCTCCTCAGCTTTTTCAGGAACCCGGCGATGC
>JACPGN010000063.1 GCA_016182435.1 Lentisphaerota bacterium
GTCCACGCTGGAATACCCGGCGCCGACCATGAACTGCCCGGTGCGCTTTTCTTCGACCTCGAAGACGAGGTCGTCGAGCGCCGGATCAAGCGTTTCGCGGGGGAAGGCATTGACGGTTTCAAAGAAGCCCAGATTACGCAGGACATTTTCGCTGCGCCGGATGTTCACCTGGTTATACAGCTCGCCCGGCCGGATCAGTAACTCTCTGCGGATGACTTTGTCCTTGGTGCGGGTGTTTCCGCGGATATCAACATAGCGGATATTGACCAGGCTGCCTTCGGTAATGTCAAACTGAATATCCACCACGGCGCCGGTCAATCGGGGCTTGAGCAGCGGTTTGACCATGGCGCGCATATACCCGCGGCTCTGGTAGTAGTCCCGCAGGTCATTGGCTGTTTTCTGGATAAGTCCCATTGAGGCGATGGCGCCGGTCTTGAGCCGAACCACAGCAAGGAGATTGGACTCGGCGAACAGCTTGACGCCTTGCAGGCTGAGCGCGCCGACGCGATACTGAGCGCCCTCTTCGATGGCATAAACGGCTTCCAGCTTGCCGCGCGCATAGGCGCGCACCTGCGGCTCGCCAATGCGGGCATCGAGATAGCCGTGATTCTGGTAGAGCGCGCGCAACAACTCGCGATCGGCGTCAAGCTCTTCCGGCTCATAGACGCCGCGTTTGGTGAAAAAGGAGAAGATGTTCCAGAGCCGCGGCTTGAGCGCCGCTTCCAGCTCCTCGGGCGGCACCGAAAGCTCCGCGACGGCCCGCTGGCGCCTGATGCCGGCCTTCAGGCGTTGCCAGGCGTTGGGCGGCGCATAAGTATTGCCGGTAAAAGCCACTTTCCGCAGACTGGCGCGCTGCCCCTCCTTGACCGTCGCGGCAACCTGGGCAAAGGCGTTCGATTCATTCAGGTTGATCACCCAGGTGAAGTTGGCGTCATGATAATAGCGCTGGTGATACTCCGCCAATACCTTGCGGGACTGCACGCTCATGACGGCGTCATCCACAAAATCGCCGACGGCCAGGTCCAGCCATTGGCGGATCTTTTTTTCGCCTATGGCTTCGGCGCCAAGCACGCTCACGGGCTTTTCCAGCCGGGGCCGCGGCGCGACCACATAAGTCAGGTCAAAAGCATCCGGCTTATCCTTGACCGGCGTAAGCTCGGAATCCACGAAGGAAAAACGCCCGGTATCCAGCAGGGTCCGCACGTCGCGGGTGATCCGGCGCTGATCAACTTCGTCGCCGGAGTGAACGCTTAAGTACCCGAAGACAAAGGCCTCGTCCGGCAACGTGAAGGTGCGCGAGATTACTTTAACCTCGCGAATTAAGGCGGCGGCCGGGCTGGCCGCCGGCAGGCTGAACAAGGTAGCCGCCAGCAGATAAGCAAGTCCTGCGCAGCGGCCTCGAGTGTAGCGCGTTATTGATTCCTTGACATAAGGTAGGGTCCGTTCGCCGAACGGACCGCGGCGGTTTCGGCCCGCCTGCAACGCTATGCGTAGCATTGCGGGCAGGCGAAACCGCCCTACCAGGTGCGTCATAGATGCCTTGTTGCGCCTAAAGCAAAAGTAAAGAAGCGTTAGACGCACAACACTAAAGAGCGAACACCGTTTGCCGGGCAAGCTTGCCCCACTAATCATGCTTCCCCTTCCAACACGCTGAGGGCCTCCTCGCCGAGGACGGCCGGCGCCATGCTTTCAAAGCGGATGACTTCTTCGCGAAAGACGAGCCTGATCCGGCCGGTGGGACCGTTACGCTGTTTGGCGACAATGACTTGCGCCACGTTGGGATTGGCATCCAAGTCGTCGCCGCCGTAGCCGCTGTCCAACGCCTGCTTGTCTTTGGTGTCTTCCCGATATTTGCTGGGCCGGTAGAGGAGACAGACCACATCGGCATCCTGCTCGATGGCGCCGGAGTCGCGCAGGTCAGCCAGGCGCGGCTCGCCTTCGCGATCGCGGGCTTCCGGGGCGCGATTGAGCTGGCTGAGCGCCAGCACCGGAATTTTCAATTCCTTGGCCATGTTTTTCAGCGAGCCGGAAATGAAAGCTATTTCCTGCTGGCGGCCCTCGCGACTGCGCTCGCGGGCATGCAGCAGTTGGAGGTAGTCCACGACCAGCAGCTCGATGCCGTGCCGTTTTTTCATGCGGCGGGCCCGGGCGCGCAATTCCAGAATTTCCAGTCCGCCGGTGTCATCCAGGAAAATCGGCGCCTTCATCATGACATCGGCCGCCTGCATGAGCAGGCCATGGCTGGCCGGTGAGATCATGCCGGCGGCAATTTTATGGGCGGGCACGGCGGCATGACTGCTGAGCATGCGCAGGACAAGTTGTTCGCGGGCCATTTCCAGGCTGAAGATTCCCACCGGCCGGGGCTGGTTATCAGCCCGGCCCAGGGCAACCTGCTCGACGATATTCATGGCCAAGGAAGTTTTGCCCATCGAAGGTCGTCCGGCCAGCACGATGAGTTCCTCGTTGTGCAACCCGAGCAGCATTTCATCGAGATCCTTGAAACCCGTCGGAATGCCGCTGAGGCCTTTCCCGGTTAACTTGATCTGCTCAATGAGCCCCATGGTTTGCTTTACCGTGGCGCTCCAGGGCAGCATGGCGCCGTGGGGCGTCCCGGAAATACCAAAGAAATCCTGCTCCACCTCGGCCAGAATATGGTCGGCATCCTGATCGGACGTGCAGCATTTATGCTCGGCGAGTCGCGCGCAGTCCACAATCCGCCGCAGGAGATGCTGCTGACGAACCATGTCTATATAGTATTCGGCGTGGGCCGCGGTGGGGATGGCGTCCAGCAAGTGGTTGAGGTAGGCGGCGCCGCCGATGGCATCCAGCTTGCCCTGGCCGGAAAGACGGTCGGCCAGGGTAAGCACATCAATAGGCCGCAGCGCCTTGGCCATGTCCTGCATGGCGGCGTAGATGACCTGGTGGGCGCGGCCGTAAAAGGAGTCGGCGGCGATTTGCCTCTCGATGCACAGATCCATCACTTTGGCCGCATCCAGGAGAACGGCGCCCAGCACGCCCCGCTCAGCGTCTTCATTGAATAAAGACTTGCGTTCCTGATTCGCCACCGCGCCGGGGGCGCCGCTTGCCGTGGACATGCTCCTACTCTCCTACTACCCAGACTTTCAGCGAGGCCTCAACCTCGGGATGCAATTTGATCTTAACCGTGTAGACCCCCAGCTCGCGGATGGGTTCGGCTAACTGGATTTTACGCCGGTCAAGCTCAATTTTTTGCGCTTGCAGCGCCGCGGCTATGTCACTGGCATTGACCGAGCCGAAGAGCTTGTCGTTTTCGCCCACTTTCACCGGAATGGTGCAGGAAAGGAGTTCAATGGCCTGGGCCAATGCCAGCGCGGCGGCGCGCTCTGCCTGCGCGCCGCGCTCGCGCGCCAGGCGGTTTTTTTCCACTGCTTTCAGGGCGGCCGGGCTGACCGGGGCGGCCAACTTGCGGGGCAAAAGATAATTACGGGCATAGCCCTCGGCCACCTTCACGGTCTGGCCTTCCAATCCCAGCCCGGCCACGTCCGCCATCAGGAGTAATTCGCGCGCCATATAAATTAAGCCTTTCTATCGAACCAGTCCCATAACCCGCGCCCGGCGGATCGCGCGCGTCAACTGGCGCTGCTGCCGGGCAGTTGTGCCCGTAATCCGGCGCGGCATGATTTTGCCATGCTCGGTCATAAATTTCTTTAACAGTTCGCTATCCTTGTAGTCAATGCGCAGAACGTCTTTCAGATAGCGGGCCCTTTTTTCTTCCGAGAAAAAGCCGAAGCTCTCCCGCGGTTCCCGTTTGCGCATAGTTTTCTTTTTCTTAATTCTCTTCAAGCCAACCTCCCAATGCGGGCTATGCCCGCCGCGTCACTCCGCGAAGCGCTTCGCAAGCGGCGTGGCAACCCAGAAAATCTCCTCCTCGGGCGGATCCGCCTATGGCGGAAACCACTGATTACACTGATAACACGGATGGGGAAAGCCAGCCCCTATATTCCTTATCAGTGCTATCCGTGCCATCCGTGGTTCCCGCCTGGGCGGGTCCGCTTCAGGCGGAAACATTCTTGTTTTTTATTGCGTCCCTAAAACGGCAAGTTATCGTCATCCCCCTTGTCTTCGCTCGCGGCCGGCGGTTCAGCAGTCGCGGCCGGCGTGGCCGGTCGTTGAACTTCCCCGGAGGCTTCGCTTTGTTCGGCGGGCTGTTTCAGCCGGTCGAGGAACTGGATGCGATCGGCATTCACCCGCAACATGTTTTTCTTTTCGCCGTCCTTTTCCCATTGCTCGTAACGGAGCGATCCTTCCACCATGATAGAGGACCCTTTTTTTAGATATTCGCCGGCCGTTTCGGCCTGTCTTTCCCAGGCTACGACATTGACATAACACGTTTCTTCCTTGGCCTCGCCCGAGGCTGTCCGATACTTACGGTTCAAAGCCATCCTTAGATCGGCGACGGCCTTGCCGGACGGGATATAGCGCACTTCGGGGTCGCGCGTCAGATTGCCGATTAGAAAAACCCGGTTTAGATAGGCCATGATATTATTCCTCCTGATTGATGAATGCTCTACCGTTTACATCTGTAAAACCTTGCACTCTACAACTCATCTGGCTGGTTTTTCCGCCTCGGCCGACGCGAGGTTATCCTTTGCCCTCCGGGCTTCGGTGGGCAGGCCGTTGTCCGTCTTCTCCGGTCTGTCGTCCCGCCTCTGGCGGGATAAATCTGGCGCTCGCCCCGCGTTACGCGGGGTCAGTTGTCTGTCGTCCGTCTTCAGGCAGGGATGCCGCAGCCAGGGTCTGCCCGCCTGCCCAAGCCCGGCCAGGGAGCTCGGCCAGGGTGATTTGCGCGCGGAACACGTCGGGGTTCAGCTTAAACCGCTCGCTGAGCGCCGCAATTTTTGCGGGAGCGAGGGTGAAGGTTAACTGCACGTAAAAACCGGCGTCCTTTTTCTTCAACTTTTCAATTTCCATGCGGATTTTCTCAAGTTTTTCTTCCAGCGTCTGCTCGGTTACCGGCAACGCTAATATAATCAAACCCTGATATTTTTTCACGTTCTTTCCTCTCATCCTGCCGCTTGTTGTAATGTCAGTCTTGTGGTCTGATTGCCTGCCCGCAATGCTACGCATAGCGTTGCAGGCGGGCGGCATTGAATTTCGCAACCTACCCACAAGACTGAACGGTTACCCTCGTTTTCGATGTTACTTGCCCGGCGCCTTCAGGCGTTAAACTTATTCATGGCGGCCGGGGCTCCGTTGGCCACCAGGTAGAGCGCCGCATCGGCAGCCCTTGCGACCATGGCGCGCACGGTATCCCGCAGTTCGGCCGCAAAAGGCTTCAGCACGTGCGCAACCAGATCCGTACCTGCCCCGTGCCCCGCGGGGTTTTCCCTTCGGCCAATGCCCAGTCGCAAGCGGGCAAACTGGTCCTGGCCCAAATGCTCGAGAATGGAAAGCAAACCCTTGTGCCCGCCGCCGCCGCCACCCACCCGAATGCGCAGGCGGCCCAGCGGCAGATCAGCGTCATCGAGAATAATGAGCACTTCGCTCAGGCTGATTCCCAGCGAGCGGGTTAAAGCCGCCACCACCGGCCCGCTGCGGTTCATGTAGCCCCCCGGTTTGACCAGCAGGAGCTTCTCGGTGTCAAGCATTGTCCGCGCCAGGCGGGCGTGAAACCGGAAACTGCGCCGCAGCGCGCAGCCACAGCGCTCAGCCAGGGCGTCAATGACCGCAAAGCCGACGTTATGCGGCGTGTGCTCATATTCTTTACCGGGATTGCCCAAACCCACAATTAGTTTCACGACCTCACTTTCCAGGAAGCCCGGTAAGTGATCCTTTTCTTTTCCGGAAATTTGATTCAACCTGCCCCACATGTCATAGTCATAGGCAACGCTGTAGTCGGATACGGTCATTTCGGGATTCGATACCGTGCTCCGCCATAGCGCTTCGCATGGCTTCGTGCCGACGCCAAGCTCCGCCGTAGCGGCTTCGCCCAGGCGAGTCACCGCCGACTACGCTCCGCCTCAGCGGATCCGCAAGGGTGGAAACACTCACTTCCGGCTCGTTCTGCGTAGCTTCTCAGCGTAGCAGGACTGGCGGCTTCCGCCAAAGGCGGATCCGCCAAGCGGAACCCTTGGCCGGTTCACCTTTGCAGATGCCAGGGTTCATACAGTCAATTTCGTTGTCTTTCAACACCTCCTTCGACTACGGACTTTTCACGGCGTGATAATGGCTGTCCCTGGTGCCTTGGGGACTGACCCTGCGCTCCTCTCGATGCGATGCTTTCGAAACGAGTCAATGAGCGCTATCTTTGATAATTAGCCTTCGTTTATGCCTGTAGATTAACCATGCGATTGCCATGCCCCAGAATAAAGAGTTGCAAGCCGCTATTCCTACGGGGAGGATATTACTATTATCCCCACACCAGTGTTGAGCCATACGAAAGAAATCTGCAATTGCTCGCACGTGTGGTGCAAGAAATCGGATCAAGAATACAAGTGGTATTTCCAAAATTATTTCGAATATTTCAAAGAACACTCCAACATGGCCTTTAAAAATACCAAGTGCCCAAGTCATGAATATTACAAAATACATTATACCGTGGAGAACAGCGACCCCAATAGCAAGCAAAACGTATCGTTTGAACATTGAATTAGCCCTGTTGTTATACAAAAGGGGGCTTCCTAACACCAACCACGGTGCTGATTATTGAACCTCAGTAATATCACGCCCATCTATTCGAAATGTACGCGTATCTGAGCTTAAATCTTTGCCTTTATTTGCTCCTTCGGTGCAGGGAAGATAATAATTGAAGCGGAGAGTATATGGCCAAGGGTATGGATAATGCCCAGCCCTTGTATCACCAGGCTGATCATATATATGGATATCTCCGGGTAAAAGCTCCTCACTACCGCTTCCATCAGGTATATGAATCCACGTCGCCGATCTTCGAACCTTAGCTTTCTTACAGCAGTTTGCTTCTTCTTGGCTCGCAGTGTACCACACATCGATAACATCTTGTTCGTCAGGACCACCGTCGGTTATGTTACTATGCCAAGCCCCATGATCAATCATTCCGTTCAAATCAATCCTGTTTACCGGATCATTATGGAATGCCTGCGATAGATTTAAAGGATTCCAATCCGTATTTAAACTCTTAAATTGATTCCGTATAGCTGATGTCACAGCTTTATTTAATAATACAATAGCCTTCTCCCCAATTGGATCTCTTGCGAGCCAGCGGCCAAGATTGGGGCTGTAGGGGCGGAGCTGGTACATGACGAGTGCGGTTTCCTCGTCATAATACTTGGTGCTAAAACGCCAGACGTTGTCGAACGCTTCCGGGCCGGTGGCGACGATCAGTTCGCCGAAGGGACTGTATTCGTAGTGGGCCGCGACAGACAACTGAGGACTGACGACAGACGACAGAAGAAGTTCGGAAACATTACCATTCCCATCATAGATGTAGAGAAAAGCGCTGTTGGAGATGCTGGATCCGTCGCAGGCGCCCAAGGTGTCGCCGTGGGCCTGATGCGCCGGCCAGGCGCTTTCATTGATTCTGATGGTTTTCCTGTTTTCCGGATTGCCGGGCGGACGATGACAGACGACCAGTTTCCCATTGTCGTCATAGAAACGCGTCACGCTGCGGTAGCGCGCCAGCAGACCACCCACGCCACCCGCACCCTGGAGGGAGCGTGACAAATCCAAGCCCCAGATGAACGAATCTGCGATACGGTGAAACGGCGAGTGGTCAATCTCCTGAATCATGTTCCAGGAATCATAGAGGAAAGAGCTGATACTTGAAAGTTGAAACTCGTTACTGGTGGCGTTCCAAGCGTAAACCTTCTTACCCACGCGGCGGCTCATGTAGTCATATGCAAATTCAAGTTTAACCCGTGGAACTGACGACGGGAGATTGGTCAAGGTTTCCGCTCCGATCAATCTGTTTTCTGCGTCCCACGAGTAATTGAATCGGCCGTCGGACAGAAGATTGCCATCGTCATCGTAGTTGAATGTTTCCGGCGTTTTAGCCACGAAAACGTGCCCAGTCTCGGAACTGACAATATCCGGATCATTCGTGCCCGGCGGGTTATATACGCCGATGACGTTGATTTCCTGCCAGACGGCGGAGAAATCATTTGTCACGTCAAGACCACGGTGCCAGTATTTTTCGTGGCGAGTGGTTGGCAGGTCGTTCACGGTTACGGTTATGTTTGTTTCGGCTGAGCCGATGATGTCTATCAAGTCGGCTACCGTCCGCTGGCTATACTGGTTAAGGTTATTTGCCGTGTAGATGCTCTCTTCATTATCCCGGCTGGAAGAAGTCCGGTTGCCGATGTTGTCATACATATAGGCAAAGCCCTGGCCAGTTACTGGGTCAGAGGTATCATTCAAATTTGCTCCCCAGAATCTATCGCCGACAGTCACTTCACTCCTTGAATTATAGTCGTAGAGATTGAAGGCCGGGCCGGTCTCGAAGGCAGAACCAGAGTGTTTAACCGATGTCCTTCTTCCACCGGCGTCGTTGGCGTAATCAAACTGTGAAAGCGTCTCGCTGTCAACCTGATTTTTTATCTGAGTCAAAAGATTGCGGTTTGCCTCGTATGTTCTGGTGACTTGCAAACCGGAAGCCGAGTCGCTGTAACCGGAGATGAGATCGGAATTGGCAAGATAGGAATATGAAGCTTGAAATTGGAAATTGGAAATTTGATTTAATCTGCCAAAAGCGTCATAACCATAAGCAACTTGACAATCGCTTCCCAGGCCAAAGCCGGTTGACCTTCCATAACTGTCATAGGACCGGTCAATAACATTGGTTCCGGCGGAAGAAACAATAGTTTCAGTATCAAGCAGGAGGCCAGTATAGGCGAAGGTATGAGTGCTCACGCTTGAGGCTGCTGTTTTCTGCCGGCCGAGGCGGTCGTAGGTTAAACTGACGTCCGGAGTTGAATCTGAATAATCAATGCCGGTCAGGTCGCCGGCAGAATTGTAACTATAGCTCGTAATAAGACTGGTCCTTCAGGCTTTAGAGTGAAGACCCCCAACATATAGTGGTCGCCGCTTAGGGATGGCTGCTCCGACGAGCATTATAGGCCCATTCTCGCAGCCATCCCAGCGGCGACAAAATGGGCGAACATGATATACTGTTTGC
>JACPGN010000295.1 GCA_016182435.1 Lentisphaerota bacterium
AGCCTGGCCAATACCGGACCGCATCCGCTGGACCAGGCCCTGTGGCTATTCGGCGAGGGGCAGCCTGAAGTCGCCTGTTTTATGGACCACACCGACAACTCGTTTGGCGACGCTGAGGATCACGTCAAGGTCCTGTTAAGCGCAGAAGCTCATCCCACGATTGACCTGGAAGTGTCCTGTTGCTGCGCTTACCCGTGCTTCACTTATAATGTCTACGGCACGCGCGGCGGCCTGAAGGCCACCACGAGCAGCATGGAATGGAGATATTACAAACGCAATGAGGCCCCCAAGCACAAATTAATCAGGGCGCCGCTCTTCAATCCGGATGGCACCCCGGCCTATCCCTACGAGCAAATCTCCTGGCATACCGGCGCATGGCCGGTGGCGACCGAAGCAAAATCAAAGGCCTCTGGCTATACTCCCGCCGCGCCCGGCAGCAACCTGACGGCCGAGTTTTATACGATGCTCTACCAAACGCTTACGCGCGGCAAGCCGCTGACCATCACGCCGGAACAAGTCCGCCGGCAGATCACCGTGATCGCTGAATGCCGGCGGCAAAACCCGCAGATTTACAGGAAGAAATGCTGAAAGAATTCAAGGAGTTCGCCCTGCGCGGCAACGTTGTTGATATGGCCGTCGGCGTGATTATCGGCAGCGCCTTCGGCCGAATTGTCAGCTCCCTGGTGAACGATGTCCTCATGCCCCCGCTGGGCCTGCTGGTCAGCAAGATCAATTTTTCCGACATTTGCTTTAATCTCAATACGCGGCGCTTTGCGGCGCTGGAGACCGCTAAAGCCGCCGGCGCCACCACGATTAAGTTTGGCCTGTTCATTAACACCATCATTGATTTTGTCATTCAGGCCTTTGTAATCTTCATGATGATCCAATTTATTCAACGCCTGCGCCAACGGCTTTCCACCGGACCGGCCGTAGCCCCGGCGCCGGTGGAACCAGCAACCAAGGCTTGCCCGTTCTGCTGTTCGATGATTCCCCTCAAGGCCGTGCGCTGTCCCCATTGCACCGCCGAACTGAAAAGCGCGCTCGTGTCCCCCGGGCCGTGAGTGATCAGCCGACGCGCGGCCGCTACCCCGATTTCCCATACTTCCAGGCTTCATCGTACATTGCGATAATGTTAGCAATTGGCGTGTTGACCTGCAGGTTGTGGCAGGGGGCCAGGATGTACCCCGTGCCATCGCCGGCCAGTGTGTCAATGCAGTGGCGAACCTCGGCGCGAACTTCTTCGGGAGTCCCGAACGGCAGTATACGCTGGTTCTCCACGGCGCCGTGGAAGCAGATCCGCTTCCCGAACTCCGCTTTCAGTTCGGCCATGTCCATCCCCGGACAAGTCCACTGAACGGGATTGAGGATATTGATCCCCATCTCGACCAACTTGGGCAGGAACGCGCGGCAACCGCCATCATCATGATGGAAAACCTTGATCCCGAACTCATGGCACAGATCAATAAAGCGTTTGTGGTGGGGGGCGTAGAATTCCCGGTACAAGTCCAGGCTGATCAGGGGACCCGTCTGGCTGCCGAGGTCGTCGGTCACTTGCGCCACGTCAATGAACCCCTTGCCTACCGCGAACATCCGACGATGATGGTCAAAGAAGAAGTCCGCAATCCGCCCGACAAGAAAATGCGTAAACTCGGGATTGATCAAGGGATCAATCAGCGACTGCTCTAATCCTCTCAACTGGTTATGAAAGAAGAAGGGAGCCATGTATCCGCACTCCACGGCCCTGGTTCTTCCGGCTTCCTCGGCTTTTGCCCGCAGGCCCGAGTAGTCAAACCATTCAGCGCTCGGCCAGGCGTAATCGTTCAGATCGTCAATGGTCTGCGCGTTGGCCAATGGATAGAAGAATTGCTCATCATAGGCGCCGCCTTCGTGGGGCACGCGTCTTGTGCGCATGCCCCAGAAATTGACTGACTCATCTTGGGATACTTGCGGCAGCGGTGGGCCAACGTATTCCGGTCCAACCTCGGCAAATCCGTCAATGTGGAGTTCTGAAGCTATGTCGGCCTTTTCGCCGAAGTAATTGCGCAGTTTTGCCCAGACCTCCGCGGTTGCCCATATATCCGTGGGAATGCGATCGAGCGGTTGCAGGTTGATCGCGGCAAGCATTCGTTCTCTTGAGTTCATTTTTTAGTCTTAACGTTGCCCATCCTGCGCGGCGCGGGTAGCGCCGGTCGCCGGCCGGGGCTCCTTCGCCGGTCAGTAGATTCCGTGCTTCCGCGCGGTCGCGTACATGACCACGACGTTCTCGGTGGGCGAATTGTCCTGCAGGGCGTGGGTCGGCGCAAAGCAATAGCCGCCCCCGGGCATCATGATCGCCAATGTGTTTCGGCAATATGCCGCCACGTCCGGGGGCGCGCCGAACGCAACCGGGCCGGCTGTGCTGATGCACCCGTGAAAGGCCAGCCGTCCGCCGAAAGTATTTTTAAGGTAGGCGGGCGACATGTCTTTGGCTTCCGGTTGGAGAGTATCCACGGCGTCAATACCCATCTCAATAAAGTCCTCGTAAGCCCAACTTGAAGAGCCGCAGGTGTGGATCATGACCCGCGCGCCGAAAGCTTTCCCGAGATCAACCAGCAACTGAAAGCGCGGGCGAACATGTTTCTTGAAGATCTCCATGGAAATCATGGGGCGATCCTGTAAGCCCAGGTCCTCTCCGAGCCATAGAATATCAATGCCCCCCCGGGCGGCTTCGAGCGTCCGCCGCGCAATTTCCATCTGGAAACCGAAGCGGCGGTCGGCAAGCAGCAGCCCGGCCGGGTTATCGGTAATTAGATCTATCAGGGTCTGCTCCATGCCGCGCAGCATGCCGTTGCCGTTGATCAAATCCCCATAACACAGCAGGCCAACCGCATACTCGCGGTAACGCTGACACTGGTTGCGGACTTCCGAAAAGTCATATTGATCCGCCTCGGGCATGAGCCAGTTGGCGACGGCCTCTTCGTCGGCGTCCTTCAGTGGAAAATCGCAGTAGTCCCAGTATCCGCCGCTCTCATGCTCGATCCAACGGCAGTGAATACCCATATTGTCCACCTTGATA
>JACPGN010000064.1 GCA_016182435.1 Lentisphaerota bacterium
GATGGGTTCGTATTCAAAACCTTTATAGATTTCCACGTAGAGGTCGCCCACGGGAAATTCCGTGCTGAACTCGCCGGGCACGTAGGCAAAGTTCTGGCCGCCGGCAATCACATCCGCGCCGTAGTCTTCAAACCAGTTGGCGTTGATTTGAGCGTGGTGGCCGTAAGGCGCAATATATTCGCCGCGCGCGCCGGAGAAATGAAT
The DNA here is from genome assembly GCA_016182435.1 of Lentisphaerota bacterium. Next base: position 205 of record JACPGN010000064.1, read on the forward strand.
CCGCACGGGCGTGGGCTTGCCGGTGGAATCATCTTTCACCACCACGCGCAGCCATTGCCGCCGCCGGCCGAGCACTTCCAGCCGCGCCGGCCCTGACGCGGTGCGGCCGTTCTTGAACGTTGCGCCGATGCTGAAGGCCAGCGCTTTCTTTCTGTCCTGAAGCTTCACGGAAAGTGTCGCGTCTTCGGCGGCAAATACTTCCATAAGGTCTTCGACGCCGCGTTTGGGTTCGTCCACGTAGAAAAGCCCGGCGGCGGGCGACGAGAGCCATTTGCGGTCGCGCGGGCCTGAGCTGCGCTCAATGCGCGCCACGCCACCCAGGTCAACTTCGGCCTTTTCAACCCTGGGCGGCGGATTACCCATGCTCACGCGGTAAGTGCGGCGCGGCAGGTGGCGCAGCGGATGACTCTCGCCATTGTAGAGCGTCAGAGCGGCCACGAGCAGCGGAGAAATCTGCCGCCCGCGAATGGCCAGCGCGCGTATTTTTTTCTGAGGATGCGGATTCGGCAGGGCATAGACGAGCGGCCCGTCGGTTGGGCTGCACAACCCCATCTGAGCGCGGCCCCAGGGCATACCCGGGGACGGTTGAACGGGATTCAGCGCCTGAGACATATTGAAATATCTGGCTAGCCACGGCGGCCCGGGGCTTTCCATCATCGCCACTTCAAATCGGCCGCGCAGGAGCTGGATATGGCTGGTCCCATCCGCGTAAGTCAGCTCATACTCGGCTACGACCAGGCCCTCGGCCGGCGCGGCCCTCTGAATCGTCTCGGGAATTTGCCGCCACTCGTGCAGCAGGCAGAGATAGGCCGCCTTGCCATTCAGCGCGATGGTTACGGCGCTGCTTTCTTTACTTACCAGAATAACGCGTTTGCCGGCGCCTTCCGCCATCTGGAATGGAATGCCCCACGGCTTCTGCTTGCCCGCGGGATACTCGGCCTTTATGTGTTCAGCCAGTTCCCGCCACCATTCACCTTTGAGCGCGGCCGGCGGCCAGTTAAAGTATGGGGCAAGTTTAATTGGCCGGCACTTTAACCCGAATTTCCTCTTACTTTTCAATGATCCAGTCATAATTCCTCCTTCAACTCTGCCGCAGGCAATTCCGAATGAGCAGCCAATAGAGCCGGAAAACGGCGTTCACGACCGCATTTAAGAGCCGCCCGGGGCGTGAGGCGGTCAGCCCGCCCGGCAAATCCAGCCTTTCGCCCTGGAGTAACTCGGCATCGGCCACGCGGCGTAAGCCTTGAACCGCTCTATGCTTAGCCCGTAACGCCGGGCCGCTGCGAAAAGCTTCCCAGGTTCCTTTGAGAAATGCCCCGGCCTGCCCCCTGATTAGACAGAAACAGCCGGCGCAGAACTGTAAACCAAAGGCCGCCGGCAGGACCAGCCAGAACGTGCGCGTCGCGTAATTCTTGCGCATGAACCACCAGCGGTTGCGCGTTTGATAGCGAACATATTGCAGGCCGCGCGGGCGCCGCAGGTGATAGGCGCGGGCTGCGGATGCCAGGTAACAGGGGTAACCGGCCAGCGACAGACGAAAAGTTAAGTCGCCGTCTTCCCACCCGAACATAAAATCTTCATCGAACCCGCCTACGGAGAGCGCGCGCTGACGATTGAACAGCGCCGCGCCGGCGGAGACACACGGCACCCGGGCCGTGCCCTGAGCATCGCGCGGCCGGGCGGCAATTTCACCGGCATAATGCAAAGCAATGCCGTTGTACTGGACTTGCTCCGGCTGGTCATGCAGGCGAATCTGCCCGCTGACCGCGCCGGCCTCGGGATGCGCCCGGAGCACCTCGACTAATTGCGCCACGTAGTTTTGCGCCAGGACAATGTCGTTATCCATGATCAGGATCAAGTCGGTCGTTGAGAGCCGCAAACCTTCATTGCGCGCCGGATTGGGCCCCCGGTTTTCGGATAGACTGATTACCCGGACAGCGGGAAATTCGCGGCGCACGAGCGCGAGGGAATCATCCTCGGAATGATTATCCACCAGGAACACCTCGCCCAGGTGGACGTGCTGGAGGGCCAAGACGGATTGGAGGGTAGCCTTAAGAGTAGCGGCCCCGTTGAAATTAATGACCGCGACACTGACACGCTCGGCAGGGTTTTGGGCTGGGTTACTCATCTGTATCAAGCCGCCTCATGGCTGGGGCAGGCGCTGCACGTCTAACACGTCCGGAATGATTATGGCGCCCTGCTGTTGTTGTAAGACTGAACGCACCCGAACCCGATGACGGATATCCGGTTTCCGGGGATCGAATAAACCCAGCCGCGCCTGGTATCGGCCGGATGGCGCTGCCTGCGGCACAATAACCAGATGCTTCAGAACCAGGTCACGGACATCGCCGCGCCGCGGAATCTCATGATCATCCTGGAATCGTATGGCTCCATCGGCGGTGGTCCAATGCACAAAGGCATGGGGTTTCAGGTCGTTGCGCCAGCCCCCAGGCGCATCCCAGAAGTAGCGCACCCAGAATCCTTCCCCCGGCGCAACGCTCTTGGTTGGAATTTGCAGGCCTAACAGGCGCAAGCCGCCTTCAAATTCCGCCACCGGCCGCCCGGCAAAGCGCAGGAGTTCCGGTATGGTCACGAAGCGGAAACCTTGCGCTATTAATTTCTCCAGGATCAGCGGCACCGCCGCCACGGTCGCTTGGCGGTTGACGCCGTGCTCGGTCTCCCGGCCGTCGTGCAGAAGCAGGATGTCGCCAGGCGTTGCCTGCGAAACCATACGCTCAACAAGCTCCTCAACGGGGTGGGGATTCCAGTCGTTGGCATCGGCCGACCAGCCGGCAATGGCCAGACCCTGGGCTTGGGCTGCCTCGGCCATATTCGGGTTAATGCCGTAGGGCGGACGGAACCAGATTGGTCGGAGGCCGGTCACGGTTTCAATGATCCGGCAGCCGTCGGCAATATCCCGGGCAATATCGGAGGGTGCGCTCTGGTCAAACCGGGAATGGCGGGCAGTATGACTGCCGATAAGGTGGCCTTCGGCTTGGATGCGCCGGGCAGTTTCGGGAAAATGCTCTACATTGGCGCCGATCAGGAAAAATGTGGCTTTGACCTGGTACCGCCGCAGCTCGGTAAGAATCTGGCCGGTGGCGGGTTCATTGGGGCCGTCGTCAAAGGTCAGCGCAACGATTTTTTCCCGGACGGGAACAAAGTAAATCGTTTCGCCAGGATCGGCGGTCGCCTTGAAAGGCGCCGGCTGGCGCTGACAGCCGACCATGCCCGGCAACATCAAGAGGGCGCCGGCGGCCCCAACTGCCAATAAACGGATCGGAACCATGCGGCGCACTGTAGACAAGCTCTCTGGCCATGTCAAAGTATAAACGGCCGGTTTTGGGCCGGTTTCATCCCATGGGCGGACTTTATAAAGTCCGCCCATTGCCTTTGGTTATGGCAAAAAAAATAAACTGCCAGTCTCAGCGCTAATAGTAATGCGTCAGTTATTGGGGGGCAAATTATGTCACCCAGGCAGAGATGTCTCGACTTCGCCCTGAAGTTTCCGCCACGGCGGATCCGCCAAATGCGGAAAGCGAAGCGCATACTTCAGGGCTTCGCTCGACATGACACACAGAAATGGTCATTCCGAGTGGAGCGAAGCGGAGTCGAGGAATCTCTAACCAGCGCTCGGGCAGGCTCACTGGCGACGGACAAATCTCGCTACTTGTGTAACCGAATTCATATCCCCAAATAACTGTGCCATTGCCGCTAATAGCAGAAAGCACTTGACAACTGGTAGGATTATGCGTGATATTTCAGCCATCCATGAATCAGGACAATGATCGCTTTGTCTGCGAATTTTCTCTGATTACTGACCTCTGTCCTCCGACCTATGTCTTTCCGGGCCGTTAACTCAGTGGGAGAGTGCGATCCTCACACGGTCGAAGTCAAAGGTTCAAATCCTTTACGGCCCATTCCGCTTATGTTTCGCGCACAATGTCGGCGCCCGGCGCACGCGTTTTATTCTGTCTCTGGTCATCGTCCTGTGGCAAGAGGAGCGGCTTGGCCTGGTCTATGAGGATAAACAAGCGCCGGAGCCACGCATCATTTGCTCGATGGGATTGGCGGAGAAATGAACGAGAAACCGACAGTCTTCGTAATCGCTGGGCCCAATGGCGCGGGAAAGACCACCTTTGCCGTGGATTTCCTGCCCAAGCTCGCGGGGTGCCGGAACTTCGTTAATGCCGACTTGATTGC
>JACPGN010000307.1 GCA_016182435.1 Lentisphaerota bacterium
GCCAATAACTATCACCAGCATAGCCGGCATACCACATGTAGTAAGTGTACCCAACCTTAATCACGGCTGGGGCGGAAGCATGAGCGGCATCGCCTGTGCCGGCGGTGCCGCGCGGAACGCGGCCGCCGGTCGAGGTCGTGTTTGTAGGACTCGGGGTAGTGTTATTATATTTGGTCCAGGTCAGTCCGTCGGGCGAGGTCGCGTAATAAATACGAACGTTAGTCCCATCACTTCCGCCGTACCATATTTGGTAAGTGTTCCCCTCCTTGATCACGGCTGGGTAGTAAGCATGAGCGGCATCGCCTTTGCCGGCGATGCCGCGAGGAATGCGGCCATCGGTCGAAGTCGTGTCCGAGTTGGTTGGAATAGCATTATTATATTTGGTCCAGGTCAGTCCGTCGGGCGAGGTCGCATAATAAATGCGATTGTTAGTCCCATCGTTTCCGACGTACCACATTTTGTAAGTCGAGCCATCCTTAATTACTGCTGGGTGGTTAGCATGAGCGGCATCGCCTTTGCCGGCGCTGCCGCACGGAATGCGGCCATCAGTCGAGGTCGTGTCCGAGTTGGTTGGAATAGCATTATTATATTTGGTCCAGTCCAAGCCGTTTGACGAGGTCGCATAATAGATACGATTGCTAAACCCATCATAGCCGCCGTACCACATTTGGTAAGTGTTCCCCTCCTTAATCACGGCTGGGGTGTAAGCATAATTGGCATCGCCTTTGCCGGCGTTGCCGCGCGGAATGCGGCCGCCGGTCGAGGTCGTGTCCGAGTTGGCTGGAATAGCATTAGTATATTTGGTCCAGGTCAGTCCGTCGGGCGAGATCGCGTAATAAATACGATTGAAACTCCCATCACTTCCGGTGTACCACATCTGGTTAGTTATGCCTCCTATAACGGTTTTAGGCAATACACCTCCAACATCTCCTGTTCCGCTTGTTCCTAAAGGAATGCGGCCATCGGTCGAGACCGTATTCGTGGGGGTCGGGATAACGTTGTTGTATTTGCTCCAGACTGTGCCTTCGGGCTCGGCCGCAGCATTCAGGATAATACAAAAGGTGCTTAAGGCTGCGCCGCCGGCCAAACGGAGCCTGACGGAGCTTGGCCGCCCGTGCATGGCCGGAAAACGGGTATTATTTTGTATTAACTTCATGTCAACGTGCCCGGTATCACGCCGCCATACTATGGCGGCCTACAGATTTGTACCTGCCTCTGTAGGCCTTCATAGCATGAAGGCTTTTCCAACCGCCCGGGCTGGCCGTGGTTTCTTTTAGCAGATTTCCCGCGCGACGCAAATTCAAATTTTAGCATTCATTAACCATAGCGGTCAAGCGCTTGTCCCGCGCCACGCGGGGCGTCTTCCGCCCGGCGCGTGAAGAACACAAACAGGATCAGGCAGGCGATCCAACTGAGCGCCAGGGCGCGTGCGCAACCTAAGCCGGGCTCGGCCAGCCGGATGATGGCAAACATTATCATCAGTGTAATAGCGATTGCCGGCATTTGCCGGCACATGGTCCCCAAGCTGTGGCGCGCTTCGTAGACCGCAAGCACGCTGACCATCGGGAATACCGTCATAAATCCCTGCATATATTTCTTGAGAATCAGCAGGAAAAGAACCACGGCGGCGAGAATCGGAAGCTTGGCCCAGAGCGGCAGGGAGGTCCGATGCCCCGGCTCGTCCTGGTGCGGCAGGAAAAAAAAGCCCCAGCAGGCCAGCGTGAGCAGCAATACCATGCTCAGCCAGAAGGCGGCGCCGGATGCCGGCAAGACCGGCGCCAGGGCCAAGGCAATTCCGCTATAGGCGAGCGCCATGGCCGCAATCGTCGGCACAATGGGCCAACGCCGATTCTGGCGCAGAATCCGGACACCATGCATGAACCCAAACCACAAAGCCAGTCCGCTTACATTGGTGGCATTGACCGGCTGCCCCAAGGCCAGGTAAGCCACGGTAAACGGGAAAGGCAGTGACAGTGCCAGCGCTTTCCACTTAGGCCTGTAAAGATAGGCGATGACGGTCGCTTGCAGGGTCACGACCAGCAACAAGAGCCAATCCCAGAACCCGAATTGGAAATTCAAAGTCAGCGGCACGGGGCCTTCGTGGTTAAGTCGCGATAGCGGCGATACGGCGCTTCATACTGGCGGTGGCTGTTTTCGTCCGGACTGAAAATGCGCTGGGCATGATACCAGGCGGCGCTCGTTTCGGCCAGCGCGTGAAAAGCTCCCGCGCGGCGCGGGACAAGTCCCGCGCCCCAGGCGGCCAGCATGGCTGCGCCCAGCACGGAGGCTTCCGTCACCGCCGGCTTTTCCACCGCCATGCCGATCACATCGGCCTTCATCTGCAGCCATAAATCGTTCCGGGCGCCGCCGCCGATGCACCGAATAGTTTCCGGGGCCAGGCCATGCCGGCGCAGCAATTCCATGTTTTCCCGCAGACTGAACGCCAGCGCTTCCAGGATGGCGCGGTACATCTCGGCGCGGGTATGCTGCAGCGTAAGATTGGCGAAGAGCCCGCGCATGGCGGCGTCCGGCGTCGGCGAAATCATCCCGTCAAAATGCGGGAGCATGGTCACGCCGCGGCAGCCGATCGGCACTTTGGCGGCCTGGTCATTCAAGGCCTCGAAACTCTCGCCGCCGGCGCATTCCCGGCGGAACCA
>JACPGN010000303.1 GCA_016182435.1 Lentisphaerota bacterium
CGCCATGCGACCGCCATTGATACGCGCGCGGCGGCATGTTCGTCAGGCACATTTGACGCATTATATCCTGAACCACGTGGGTCTCAAACAAAGCGCCTTGAAGCGGATGAGCCGCGAGAGCCTGCGGGCTTGAAATACGTTGCAGAAACGCGGCCAATCCCGTATCCGACATGTAACCTTTATTTCGTCCGGATATTCGTTTAATGGCATTGCCGTGAAACGGCGGAATTTCAAACCACTGATAAGTCGCCTTAAGCACGGCGAGCCATCGGCCGGCCGTCTGTGGAGTGACGCCGATTTCCCTTCCCAACTGGCTATGATTGATTTCCTGCGCGGTCAGGGCGGCGCATAAGGCGAAAAAACGGCTGAACAGTTGTTGATCCTCAAGATGCAGAAGAATTCGGATATCCCGCTCAACGTAGGTGGCGATATATGAAGAAAACATATCCGGCAGAACATCATCGGATAAATCCAGAAAACGCGGGAATCCTCCCCGCCAGATTTGATCAAAAAGGGTCCGTTCAATCGCCCTGGCCGGAAGGCGAAGTCTTTGTTTAAGCAAGGATGCGGCATTATCCTGGAACAGGTCATCTATCCATGTTCCATGGATTTCTCCGGCCTTCCCGCATCGTTCAGCCAGCGACATTGCGCCCAGCTCAAGCACAATAACGCGCCCGGCCAGACTCTCGCTGATGTTTTTCAGCAAGGCAAGGTTCTGAGAGCCGGTGAGAAAATATTGCCCCGGCCGGTCATCGCAATCAATCCGGCGCTTGATAACTGGCAGAAGTTCCGGAGCATATTGAATCTCGTCAAGAATGATTGGCGGCGGATTTTGAGAAAGGAAAAACTCGGGATCCTGCCGGGCATTGCCAATGTCCACCACCGGATCGAAAACAATTTGCCTGACAGCAGGGTTCAGGACATGCGTAAGCAGTGTGCTTTTACCGGTTTGTCGCGCGCCCGTTAAAAGAAGAGCCGGCGATATTTTACTGAATTTCAATATTTTCGATTCAAGATGCCTGTTTCTATAGTTCATGCTTGAAATATAATGATAACATCATCAATTATCAAGCATAAAAGCGGGACACCCGGTGGCATCCTGTCCGCCCGCCTTACACCTGCCCGTAGTGCTATGCACAGTATTGCAGGCGGGTCGCTGGACGAAGTCACGCGGGCAGGCGGGTCGGCAATCTGGTCTTCCGCTCATTCCCATTCGATCGTAGCCGGCGGCTTGGAGCTGATATCGTAGACCACGCGGTTGATGCCGCGGACCTCGTTGATGATCCGGTTGGAAATGCGGGCCAGCAGGTCGGGTGGCAAGCGCGCCCAGTCGGCGGTCATGCCGTCCTGACTGGTGACGGCCCGCACGGCTATCGTGTGCTCATAGGTCCGGCTGTCGCCCATGACGCCCACGCTTCTAACCGGCAACAACACGGCAAACGTCTGCCAGAGCTTGTGCTCTCTATCCCAAGCGGTGATTTCCTCCTGCACACGCAGGTCGGCTTGCTGCAACAGCGCCACACGCTCGGCGGTGACTTCGCCGATAATCCGCACCGCCATTCCCGGCCCGGGAAACGGCTGGCGTTTGACAATGACTTCCGGCAGGCCCAGCTCGCGGCCCAGCTCGCGCACTTCATCCTTAAACAGCTCGCGCAGGGGCTCAATCAGCTTGAATTTCAAATCCGGCGGCAGGCCGCCCACATTATGATGGCTCTTAATGGTGGCTGATGGGCCGCCGATGGGCGAAGCGCTTTCAATAACGTCCGGATAGAGCGTGCCCTGGGCCAGAAAACGGATGGATCCTAAGCGGCGGGCTTCCGCCGCAAACACTGCAATGAACCGTTTGCCGATGAGCTTGCGCTTCTTTTCCGGGTCAATTACGCCCTTGAGCTCGCTTAGAAACTTGGTCTGGGCATGGGCCACGCGCAGGTCAATGCCCAAAGCTCTGGTGAAGGTTTCTTCCACCTGCCCTGCTTCGCCGTAGCGCAGCAGACCGTTGTCCACGAAGATGCAGTGCAGTTGCTTGCCAATGGCTTTATGCAGGAGCGCCGCGGTCACCGCGGAATCCACGCCGCCGCTCAGGCCGCAGACAACCTTACTTCGGCCGACTTTCCGGCGAATGGCGCGGCAGCTCTCTTTAATGAACTGCGCCATGCGCCAATCGCCCCGGCAGCGGCAGACGTTGAAAATAAAGCGGCGCAGAATATCGGCGCCCTGAGGAGTATGCGCGACTTCGGGATGAAACTGCAGCCCGAATATTTTCCGCCCCGGATCGGCAAAAGCGGCTACCGGGCAAGTGGGCGTTTGGGCCAGAACGCGAAATCCCTCCGGCAGCTTGAGCACCTGGTCGCCATGACTCATCCAGACATCGAGCCGGCGGCTGAGCCCATGGAAGAGCTGCCGCGCATTGATTACCGTGATCCGCGCTGGGCCATATTCGCGCGCCCGGCCAGGTTTGACGGCGCCGCCAAGAATTTTGGCCGTCAATTGCATGCCATAGCAAATTCCCAGCATCGGAATGCCCAGCTTGAACAGCTTGTGGTCGCAAGTAGGCGCCTTGGGCTCAAACACGCTGCGCGGCCCTCCGGAAAGAATGACGCCCGAGGGCCGAAGTTGTTTCAGCTTGGCGGCAGAAATGTCATGCCGGAGAATTTCAGAATAGACGTGCTGCTCCCGCACGCGCCGGGCGATGAGCTGCGTGTATTGCGAGCCGAAATCCAGGATGGCGATCCAGTCGTGAGTTTTCATTAGTTCACGTATGAGGTAATTTCAATGTAACTCATATTCTGGCCTTCCCGTTTTCACGGGAATGACATAATGGGTGCACATGTTTGTCATTCCCGACTTGATGCTACTCTGCGAAGTATGCCTCCCTGCTCTGCGAAGCCGCTACGCAGGGCGTAGAAGAGTCGCTACGAAGCACGAGTCGGGAATCCAGGATTTTTTTTATTGCCACCTCTGCCGCCTAATTCAACGCGCACACGCGCTTATCCCCTGGCAATCAGCTCCCGGAACCGGGCGAACAGGTAAAAGGGATCGTGCGGGCCGGGCGAGGATTCCGGATGATATTGCACCGCCAGCAACGGTTCAGTCTTATGTTCAAAACCTTCCACGGTATTATCGTTCAAGTTGATATGGGTTATCGCAACTTTCGAAGAGGCAAGCGAATCGGCCGCCACGGCAAAGTTGTGGTTCTGGGAAGTGATCTCCACCTGGCCGGTGGCCAGGTTCTTGACCGGGTGGTTGCAGCCGTGGTGCCCGAATTTAAGGCGATAGGTCTTGCCGCCCAGGGCAATGCCCAGGAGCTGGTGACCCAGGCAAATACCCATGAGCGGCACCTTGCCGATCAGGGCCTGGGCCGCCGTGATGGCGTAGGTCACGGCGGCGGGATCAGCCGGTCCATTGGAAAGAAGAACGCCATCCGGTTTCAGGGA
>JACPGN010000053.1 GCA_016182435.1 Lentisphaerota bacterium
ACACGTATCCAGCAGCACCGGCATGAGTTCTACCGGTTTGTGCTGCGCACCGTATGGGATTCGGCGGTCGCGGAAGACGTGTTCGCCGACGCGATCCTTACGGCATATCAGAACAAAGAACGGTTCACCGAGGGCACAAACTTTCGGGCCTGGATGTTCCGGATACTGGCGAACAAGTGCTTTGTCGCCAATCGTGAAACCGCGCGGCGGCCGGAGAGTTTCGACGAAAAGGAATCGGATTGGAGCGCTCTCTCCGCAGAACCCGGTTACGCGGACGCGCTCGCCGACCCCGACGCTTTTCTGGAGCAATGCGGCGATGAGCTATATCTGGCGTTCAGACGGTTATCTACCGCGGAACGCTCGTGCATTCTGCTGCGCGCGGAAAAGTTCTCGTATCAGGAAATGGCGGATCTATTGGAAATCCACCTGGGCACGGTCATGACCCACCTGGCGCGAGGCCGGACAAAGTTGCGGCGCGATCTCCTGGAGTATGCCCGGGAGCGTGGCATCATCCGGCCGGCGCTGCGGCTCACGCGCAATGCTCAGGGACACGGAATGGAAAGGAAGGAAACGGCGGCGTCATGAATACCAACCCGGAGAATCTGTGGTCGGCGTATCTGGATGGAGAAATGTCGGCGGCGGAAGCGGCTGACTTCGACAAGTCGCTTTCGCCGGCTGACCGGGAACGTTTTTCCGCCGAGATACGTTTTGAGCGCTCGCTGGCCGGCGTGCTGATCAACAACGTCGAATGTCCGCAAAACCTCTGGAAACGGGTAGAGGCTGATATCAGCCGTCGCCGGGAAGGCCGCTTCCGCCCGCGGATATTGACCGGGCGCGCCGCGTTGGCCATCGCGGCCGCCGCGGCAATTCTTATCGGAGGGTTCCTTCTCCACGTCCACCGCCGCCAGGCGCCAATGAATATGTTCACCGTGCCCTCGAGCGTCGCCGCGCTGGCGGCCGAGGCCGAGGCGCCGGCCGATCTGGAACAGGTTCGCAACTTCCTGGCGCAACACGGCTTCAATATAGCGCTGCATCCGGTTACGACAATGCAAGAGCCCCGTGGTCACAAGACCGTCCTGATCGGCGCTCGCGCTACCCGGCGCGATGAAGATTGGACCGTAGAATTGCTGTACGAGTGCTGTGGCGAACCGGTAAAAGTGATTATTGCCCGGGAAGACAGCAAGACGGCCGAAGCAATACGGCGGCAGTCCCTGTCATCAAATAGCGCCGTTCAGGCAGCGCGTAATATCGGCGGGTACCGGGCCGCGGTTGTAAGCCGGCACAAGGCCGGTCGGATTCTTGAACTGCTGGCCGAACCGCAACCAAGCTGAACCAAACAGCCATAATAAGGAGACGCGCATGACACCGATAAAAAGAATTGGTATATTGTTCGGGTGGATCGCGGGATGCATTTGTCTTTCTGCGCTTTGCGCCGCAGCCGGGCCGAGCGACTGGTTGACGGACTTTGACCTGGCCAAAAAGGAAGCGGCCGAAAAGAAGCGGCCTATCCTGGCGGACTTCACCGGGTCGGACTGGTGCGGCTGGTGCATCAAGCTGGACCAGGAGGTGTTTTCCACAAAAGAGTTTCTGGACTTTGCCAAGAAACACCTGATATTGTTCCAGGCTGATTTTCCAAGCAGGAAGGAACTTCCCGCCGCGACCATTAAGCAGAACGAGGAATTGGCGCAAACTTACGGAATCGAAGGGTTCCCGACGGTATTGCTACTGAATGCCACAGGACAGGTCATTGCCCGGACCGGCTATCAGTCGGGCGGCGCCACGGCGTACGTGGCGCATGTGAAAGAATTGCTGAAACAGAAGCTGGAAAATAAATAAACAGAGGAGGAGGTGAGCGCCGGAGAGTATAGTGCGAAGATAAGTTTATCAGCGGCGGGATATGGTCACGAGTAAACCGAGAAAATCAGGAAGGAGAAACCATGCAAGCAAGGAATCTGTGGGGAATAGCATTGGCCGCTGCTCTGCTTTTGGCAGTGCTGCCCAATAGCGGCAATATGGCCGTAGCGCAGGAGCCCGAAACCGAAGTCGTCTGTCCAAAATGCGGGCATAAGTTCGTTCCACCGAAAAATGCCGAGCAGCCGAAGCAGCCTGAGCAGCCGAAAAAGTCCGAGCATCCCGAACACCCAAAATAAGGAATAGGGAGCGTTAATCACTGGCGAGGCACGCAGTCGTGGAGCAGAGCACTATAACAATCATGACGCTACGCGCGAGTATCGCCACGGCGGTGGCGGCCGCGCTGGCTTTGTTGACCTGCTCCTGTGCCTCGCCAGTGCGCCGCCCGTCAGCCGATCGTCGCGTTACTATTGCGCAGATCGCCGAGGGCATCGAAAAGCACATCGCCGAAAAGACCCGGGCCGAGGGCGGCTACTTCAAATTGCAACATAATGGCGGAGAACTGCAACTAAAGCTGGTGAGAGTCCACTTGGAGTATCTCGCGGACCTCGGCGATGGCGTCCAGTTTGCCTGCGTTGATCTCGTCGGGACCGACGGCACCGTCTACGACGTGGACTTTTTCCTCAAGGGCTCGCCGGGCGCCCTGACGGTAACCGAAGCAACCATCCATAAGCTCAACGGCCAGCCGCTTTATGCCTGGGAGCAGAAGCAGGACGAGACCTGGAGCCGCGTGGCGCTGACCAACGCGTCTAATCGCCTGCTGGGCGTCATCACGGGCAAGGACGATCAACTGCCCGCTCTGGCCGGCGCCGCGCAACTCTGGCTGCCGCTGGCGCAGTCGGATGCGTTTCAGACCGTCGCCATCAAAGCGATCAACGCCCCGACTTTAACGCGCCAACTCGACGAGGGCAAATACGGCAACAAGGTCCTGTTCCTGATGGCCGGACCAGCGGACAGCGGCAAGACGGTCGAAATTCAATACCGCGTCCAACGCGCGGAAAAATATCCTTACGCAAAAGCCGATCCCGTCATGCAGAAGTATCTTGCCCCTGACACGCTGGCGCCGCTCAACGATACCTTCCGCGGCATTGCCGCAGAGGTAACGCGCGGAAAACCTACGGACCTCATGCGCGCGCGGGCTTTGTATGACCACGTGATTGAAAAAATTCGCTATGCCCGCTATGGCCCGGGCTGGGGCCGCGGCGATGCTGTGTATGCCTGCAATTGGGGCCGCGGCGACGCCGTATATGCCTGCAATGCCAAGAGCGGCAACTGCTCGGATTTCCACGCCTACTTTATTGCCCTGGCGCGCGCCAGCGGTATTCCCGCCCGCTTCGTGAGCGGCGCCGCGATTCCCGCGGAACGCAATGACGGCGGTATTGACGGCTACCATTGCTGGGCCGAGTTCTTCGCCGATGGCAAATGGTGGCCGGTGGATATCAGCGAGGCTGACAAGTATTCCGCCCTGGCCACCTACTATTTCGGCCATCAGCCGGCCAATCGCTTCGAGTTCAGTCAGGGCCGCGACCTGGTTGTCGAGCCGGGGCCGGCCTCCGGCCCGATCAATTTCCTGGCCTTCCCCGTGTTGGAAGTGGATGGCCAGCCCGCCAAGGCGGAGGTCGCGTTTTCGTTCGTTCGCCGATCGGTTCAATAGTTCTGCGTACCGCAAACAAAGGAATATGGTATATCCACCGAGAGCTAATGCGGTAAGGGATACAGAAAGAAGTGTTGGGCTGTGAGAAGAAGGATGTCGGTGTATATTGGCATTCTGTCGGTGGTCGCTGCGGTTTCGGGCAGAGCAGCGGAAACTTGCGTGACGTGTCACGAAGGTATTGAGATGATTTCCGAAAAACCCGGCATTCACGATTTGAGCTGCACCGATTGCCACCAGGGCGATGGCAATGCCACTGTGTTCGAAGCGGCGCACAAAGGCATTTACGCGAACCCCAGCGATCTGCGGGTTGTTGAGCAGACATGTGGCCTGTGTCACCCAGACGAAGTCGCACGCGTCATGAAGTCGCTTCATGCCACCAGCGCCGGCATGATCTCAGGAACGCGCTATGCATGGGGCGCCCAGGGGAAGACGGAAGCGCTCTACGCCAACTATGCCGTAACCGATGATAAGCCCGAGGGGCCACATGCGATCAAATCACTGGAACCCTTGCCGTCCTATGATCCTTCCAAACCAGAAGGTAGAACTAACTCCCCCGCAGACGACTACCTCCGCAACGACTGCCTTCGCTGTCATCTCTGGAGCGATGGACGTCAAGGGGATGGCGACTATCGCGCGAGCGGTTGCGCCGCATGTCACGTGCTTTATTCCAACAAGGGGACTTACGAAGGAAACGACAAAGCCATTCCCAAAGATCAGAAGGATCGTCCCCGCTTCCATCGCATCACCAAAAAGATCCCGGAAACACAATGCCTTCACTGCCACAGCCGTGGCGGTCGGACGGGCGTAAGCTTTATTGGCGCCATTGAAAGCGATGACTATGGGACGCCTTGGACCGGCGAAGGGGCTAAACAGGGAAAGCTGCACGGGAAGTTCTACAACCATTTACAAGCGGACATCCATTATGAGAAGGGCATGACCTGCATAGACTGTCACACCATGAACGATCTTCATGGTGACGGCAATATCTACCTCAAGCGCGAGCATGCCGTGGAAATTGAATGTCACGATTGCCATGGCACCATGAAAGAGCGCTCCAATCTGAAATCCTCATGGGGCAATCCTTTGACAAATATCGAGGAAACTGACGGCAAGGTTGTTTTAACTTCGAAGCTCAGCGGAAAGAAACACGTGGTGCCGCAATTAAAAGAGGCGGCGCTCTCGCCCGAAGGGCACGCGGCCATGGCGGCTATTCCGGCACACATTGAAAAGCTTGAATGCTACGCCTGCCATGCCCGATGGGCGCCCCAGTGTTACGGTTGTCATGCCAAGCAGGATTTGAGCGCGCCAGGCGGGGACTGGCTTCTGGGCAAGAAAGGCGGCGATC
This sequence comes from Lentisphaerota bacterium, assembly GCA_016182435.1. The sequence goes on from JACPGN010000053.1 coordinate 4,911, forward strand.
CAAGCAAGACTTCACACGAGGGGAACCGCGACCAAAAGACATACGCATGGAGCGAGTCTCGTTCCTACGTTCGATGGGAATCTCCGCTATTGGGAATCAACAGCGAGGGCAAGGTGAGTCCATTCATTACCGGCTGCCAGGTTTTCTTTACCCAAGTCAAAGATGGCAAAAGTATCGTTAACAATAAAGTCTATACAAACACTGATGGCATCAGCGGCATCAGTCATGCGCCGATCCAGCCTCATACCGTCACAAAAGCCGCCCGCCGATGCTCGGATTGCCACGACAACCCCAAGGCCCTGGGTCTTGGCGGCGGCATCTACAACATCAAGGCGAATTTTCCAGACGGAGCTCCCATCGCTTTCGAATTGGAACGAATAGTGAACGAAGATGGCAAACAACTGCAAGGGATTGCTCATGCGGGCGCCAGACCTTTCAACAAAGACGAACTTCAGCGCATCGGTCGGGCGGGTACGTGCATCGCCTGCCATGGCGCCGATGCTGACGTCTGGAGAAAAGTAAAGGGCAAGATCGAAATTGACTCCGCGCCCACTGACGAACTGCATAAGAAGATAATCCGAAACCTTTTTGAAAAGGCGGCTGGAACTAACCGGCAATCGATACCGCTGCAATAGATGCCAAGGACCATGTTACGGTGATACTAACGACTCCATAGATTTGTGGTCCAAGAACTACGAAGAAAAGCCGATGCATGACTTTCCGAACAAGAAATGCCGCCTGCGGGGAATTTTAATGGCCGCGAGCACGGGCACGCTCTTGTTTTTAGTCGGGTGTGGCTCCAACCATGAGGACGCTAAGACCGAACAATATGCTGATGCAGGAGGGCGCGCCATGATAACGGCTGAACATGCGCACACCAATCGCCTGGCGCGCGAGAAGAGCCCGTATCTGTTGCAACATGCGCACAACCCGGTGGACTGGTATCCCTGGGGCGAGGAAGCTTTTGCCAAGGCGCGTAAGGAGAACAAACCCATCTTTCTGTCGGTCGGTTACTCCACCTGCCATTGGTGCCACGTCATGGAGCGCGAGTCATTCGAGAATGAAGAGATTGCCGCCATCCTCAATGAACACTTTGTGGCCATCAAAGTTGACCGCGAAGAGCGGCCGGACGTGGACAAAGTCTATATGACTTATGTTCTGGCCACGACCGGCGGGGGCGGCTGGCCGATGAGCGTCTGGCTGACGCCCGAGCTTAAGCCGTTTGTGGGCGGCACGTATTTCCCACCCGAAGACCGTTGGGGGCGTCCGGGATTCAAGTCCGCCCTGTTGCAGATCGCCGCAGCTTGGCAAAACGACAGTGCGAAGATCGTTGCCTCGGCCGCTACGGCGACCGAGCAGTTGAGACAATTTACCACCGTGCGCGGCGGCACGAATGGCGCGCTGGAAAAAACGTTGCTGAAGGCTGGGTATCAGCACATTAAGGCGTCCTACGATCCGCGCTACGGCGGATTTGGCGGAGCGCCCAAGTTCCCTCATCCGGTAACTTTGGTTTTCCTGTTCCGCTACTACGCGCTTTTCGGCGAAGTAGAGGCACGGGACATGGCGCTCTTCACCCTGCGCAAAATGGCTGAGGGCGGCATCCACGACCACTTAGGCGGCGGTTTCCACCGCTATGCCGTGGACAACATCTGGCACGTCCCGCATTTCGAGAAGATGCTTTACGACCAGGCGCAGCTCGCTTGCGTGTACCTGGAGGCCTATCAGATCACCCGCGACCTGCCTGCGCCGCAGAGCGAAGCGGCGCGGCAGGCAGGCAAATTCTACGCCGACGTGGCCCGCGCCATTCTCGAATACGTCCTCCGCGACATGAGGGGCGCGGATGGGCAATTCTATTCCGCGGAAGACGCGGACAGTCCCTTGCCCGGCAAGCCCGAGGAGCACGCCGAGGGCGCATTCTACGTGTGGTTAGAGTCCGAAATTGTCGCCGCGCTCGGCCAGGACACTGCGTCAGTATTCAACTACGTCTATGGCATCGAGCCGGGCGGCAACGCCTTGAGCGATCCGCAAGGCGAGTTCCGCAACAAGAACATCCTCATTATGCGCTACACCAGCGAGCAAGCCGCCGAGAAGTTCGGCAAACCACCCGAGGAGACTCGCGAACTGCTGGCCAAGGCCCGCGCCCGGCTTTTTGAGATTCGCGCCCAACGCCCTCGGCCGCATCTCGACGATAAGACCATTACGGCCTGGAACGGACTAATGATCTCAGCCTTTGCGCGCGCGGCGCAGGTGCTGGATGAGCCGCGCTACCTGGCCGCGGCCACGAAGGCCGCGGCGTTTGTCGAAACGCGGTTGTTTGACAAGACCACCGGCACGCTGTTCCGCCGCTACCGCGCGGGCGAGGCGCGCATCAGCGGGTTTGCCGATGACTATGCCTTTCTCATCCAGGGCTTGCTCGATTTGTATGAAGCGTCGTTTGAGGCGCGCCATCTCGTGTGGGCTATCGGCTTGCAGAAGAAGTTCAATGAGCTGTTCTGGGACAATCCCGGCGGCGGCTACTTCAGCGTTGCCGGCGGCGACACGAGCGTTCTACTGCGGATGAAAGCGTCCGACGACGGCGCCGAACCATCGCCCAACGCGGTGGCCGCCTTGAACCTGCTGCGGCTCGCGCAAATGACTGACGACCAGACCTTCCGGGAAATGGCCGATCAGACGCTCCTGGCCTTCGGCGAGCGCTTGCAGCAGGCGCCCAGCGCCATGCCGCAAATGCTCGCCGCGCTCGCCTTCCGCCTCGGTAAGCCCAAGCAAGTTATCATCGCGGGGAAGCCGGATGCGCCTGACACGCGCGCCATGCTGCGGGAAACGCATAAGGAATTCATCCCCAATAAGACCGTGCTCCTTGCCGATGGCGGCGCTGGCCAGCAGGTGTTGGCCGGCTACCTGGAATTCCTGAAGACGGTCAACATGCTCAATGGCAAGGCCACGGCCTACGTCTGCGCGAATAATGTCTGTTCACTCCCCACCACTGACTTGGACACAATGGCGGCATTGCTGAAGGGAACTCCTTGACGCGCGCAATAATGCCAGTAACAATCCCGTAAGCAAGAGCGGCAACGCGATTTGGGTTTTTAATGAAAGCGACCTCCCAAGATCAATGGGCAAAGTCCCCTGTGGTAATCCTGGCGCTCTTTCAATGCGCGCTGGCCCTTGTGCTCTTTGCCCCATGGGCCGTTCATGCCCAAGGCGGCGCCGCCAGCGCCGCTAAGGTCCGCGTTAGTTATCAGTTGTCCGCCGATCGCGCCCACGCCGGCGAAAGCCTTCAGGCCATAGTGGTAGTGAATGTCGCTACCGGCTGGCATGTGCAGGCCGCACAGCCGTCGTTTGATTACCTCGTGCCGACCCGCTTGACGCTTGCGCCTACTGCGGGAATACGAGTCAGCGCGATCGAGTATCCGCCGGCCAAAACGATCGAATTCGCCGGCGAGCGGCTTGCCGTATACGATGGCCTTGTCAATCTGCGCTTTTCCGTGATGTTGCCGCCGGACATTGGCCCAGGTCCCCAAGTCTTGCATGGCGAACTTTCGGCCCAGGCCTGCGATAACAAGGTGTGCCTCGCGCCCGCCACCATCGCGGTGGCGATTCCCTTTTCCGCCAATGGCGGATCCGCCTCTGGTGGAGAGGTTGTCGGCGCGGACATGTCCATCGTCCAGACCAATACTGAATCGCTGACCGCGTCTAACGCCCCGGCGAAGTTTGCTGAGTCCCCGAGCAACGAGCTCGAACGCCTCTTCGGCGAGCGTGGGTTGCTGCTGGCGTTGGTTGCCATCTTTTTCGTCGGTCTGGCGCTCAACTTGACGCCCTGCGTCTATCCGATGCTGTCGGTGACCATTTCCATTTTTGGCGCGGCGAGCGACCAGCGCGCGGCCAAAGTGTTCTTGAAGGCGGTGCTCTATGTGCTGGGCATTGCCACGATGTATAGTGCCTTGGGCGTCTTTGCCGCACTGACCGGCGGGTTGTTTGGCGCGTTGATGCAAAGTCCCTGGGTGCTGGCCACGATTGCCTTGCTGTTGGCGGCGCTGGCCTTGAGCATGTTCGGCCTCTATGAAATTAGCCTGCCGGCGGCCTTGATGAACCGCTTGGGCGGCGCCTCGGCCGCGGGCTTTCTGGGCATTTACCTCTCGGGCCTGGTGGTCGGAGTGTTTGCCGCGC
>JACPGN010000054.1 GCA_016182435.1 Lentisphaerota bacterium
TAGAAATTTTACAAAAATACTCCCAAAAACGTGTGTCTTTACAGGAAAGGGAACAACTATGATCTTTGAAAAACTCGACCGCTATCGCGATGAAGGCCTGCTGATTCTGAGGATCGGCATCGGTGTCATGTTCATGTGCCACGGTTTTCCAAAACTGATGGGCGGACCGGAGGTCTGGGTCAAGCTGGGCGGCGCGTTAGGCGCCCTGGGCATAAATTTCGCGCCGACCTTCATGGGCGGTTTGGCCGCCCTTTCGGAATTCGGCGGCGGCTATTTACTGGCCCTCGGCTTGTTTACGCGCCCGGCCTGCTTCTTCCTATTCTGCACCATGGTGGTCGCCACGGCCCTGCATCTATCGAATGGCGATTCCTTTGGAAAATATTCTCACGCCCTCGAGGCCGCCATTCTGTTTTTCAGTCTTTTGTTCATTGGCCCGGGTAAAATCTCCCTGGATCATAAGCTCGCGCAACGAAAGAAAAACGCTTAGTAACTACTCACCACGGATTACACGGATATCACTGATTTTCATGTTTTCGTATCCGTGACATCAGTGCCATCCGTGGTTCCGCCTGTGCGGATCCGCCAGGGCGGAAAAAAGATCCGTCTGGTATGCGTTGGTACGCCTGCCTGAGCAATTACAACGCTTAAGCCATTCCCTCCGGCATAGAACGGGTCAAGAGCCAGGGCGAGTCGCCCGCGCCCAGCGGCCGCAGCCGCACGCCAAACTTCAGCGCCTTAGGCTTCAGCAGATATTTTTCGAGCGGGCGCGGGCCGCAACTGTTGCTTCCCAATCCGCCCTGCCGGTAATCCAGGTTGAGATAAACCGCCTCGCGCCGGCGCAGTTCATGGGCATGCAGGACCCAGGTCAGATCTTCGGTGGAATAATGGTGCGCGCTGACGTTGAGGAGCGGTAAGCCAACCGCCAGCACTCCGGCGCCTTGGGAATCCGTTAACGAAACCCAGCGGACGTCCGTCTTATTGCCATTTTCCTGCGGCCGGAGATAGGGCACATACTGATCCTGAACGCTGCCACTATAGAGTCCCACCAACGCGCTTTCTTTGCGGTCATCGTAGTTTTCATGCGGGCCGCGCCCGTACCAGCGCATCTGGTCAAAGGCCGCCGGCAGAACCAGTTGCACTCCGAAGCGCGGCAGGGACGGCAAATGAGCTTGCAACGGCTTTAGCTCAGTCTGGATGACCAGGTCGCCGTTGCCGAAAACCGTCCAGGTCTGGTCGCAGGCAAACGCGGGCGCCAGGGATGCCGCCGCCAGCACGGTCTGTGAGCGCACCACGAACACGGAGGGTTCCGGCTGGTTGCACTCCAGCGCTGCAAGCCGGGTGTTCAAGCGGTCATAACCGGCTTCGCGCCACTCCTGCGCCATGCGGTACATCCAGCGATCGCTTGTAGCCTGCCCGGCATAGCGCCGGACATGCCGCACCATGCCGCCATCGTTATCGGTCGGCGCGCGCCAGAGGTTGACGCGCGGCCCGGACTGGATGAGAGCGCGGCCAGCAAAGGTCCAGCGCTTCAGCATGCCGCGCCGGCGATCAAAGCTCAGCGCCGAATCTCCCGCAGCCACTTCAATTTCATCCCGCTTTTCCTCGATTTGCAAGGCCGGCATGGCCGAGCGTTTAATGACCGCGCGGGGCCGTTTTCTCAACGGCACGGCTAATTGGGCCGCGGCAACTTCAAAGCCCTCCGGCGCCCACAAAGTGGCCGCGATCAGGGTGAAGGAAATATTCAGCCAGTATTCCGCGCCTGGCTCCGCCGGAGCGCTTCGCCCAGGCGAGCCAGGCTCAGCGACCGGCAACTGGAAGGGAATGGTCAAATCCTTGCTCCCGCCGGGCGGGATATCCAGGGTTTCCAGGGCGCCCTCCGCCAGCACGCGATTATCCTCAAGGAACTGCCAGCGACCCTGCAGGTAGTTGAGCGCGCTGAAGTGGTGGCGGTTCACAATTTTCACGCGCCCATGCTTGAGGTCTACCGCTTGCGCCAGCACCGGGGCGTACACGTGCTTGAGTTCCCGCATGCATGGGTGGGGCACGCGATCCGGCGAGACCAGGCCATCGGCGCAGTAGTTGCCGTCGTTGGGCTCATCGCCAAAATCGCCGCCGTAGGCAAACCAGGGAATGCCGTCCGCTGTCCGCTGCCGGATGCCATGGTCTGCCCATTCCCAGACGCAGCCGCCCAGAAGCCGCTTATGCGCATAAATCGTGTCCCAGTATTCCTTGAGATTGCCGGGGCCGTTGCCCATGGCGTGGGCATACTCGCACATCAGGAATGGACGCGGCTCGTCCTTAGCGCCTTCCGCCGCCAGCTCGGTTACCTTGGGGTACATAACGCTGACGATATCCACGACCGGCGCCGCGCCGGAGCGCTCGTAGTGAATTGGCCGGGTCGGATCGGCCGCGCGAATCCAGGCGGCCATGGCGTCGTGGGCCGGCCCGTAGCCCGATTCATTGCCCAGCGACCAGATGATGATCGAGGGATGATTCTTGTCCCGCTCGACCATGCGCGCCGCCCGGTCCACAAACGCTTCCTGCCAGTCCGGCAGCCGCGAGGGAATGTCCGGCGCGGTATAGCCGAAGCCGTGAGATTCCTGGTCGGCTTCGTCAATGAGATAGAGGCCATACTGGTCGCACAGGTCGTACCAGCGCGGATCATCGGGATAATGCGACGTGCGCACCGTGTTGATATTGTGCTGTTTCATGAGCACAATGTCGCGCCGCATGGATTCCAGCGAAACGGCATAACCCGTATCCGGATCGAACTCAGGGCGGTTGACCCCTTTGAGCTTGACCGGCACGCCGTTAATCAGCAGTTGCGCGTCGCGGATTTCCACCTGGCGAAAGCCGATGCGCAAGGCGACCGTCTCGGCCACGCTGCCGTCCGGCGCCAGTAACGTGAGCAGGAGCGGGTAAAGCGCCGGGGTTTCGGCCGTCCACTTGGCCGGCGCCTTCACCGGTTCCGTAATGGTAATGGCTTGCTCGGCTAAAGCGGCTACAGCGGCTTGTTCCTGTTTTTCCAGGATGACCACGCCGGCCGGGTCGAGCAGTTTGACCTGCAGGCGCCAGCCCTCGCGCGGCGTCGGGCCGTAATTCCTCAGCCAGGCGGTCAGCTCCAGCCGGGCATCGCCAAAGTCCTCGGCCAAAAAGGTGCGCGCGCGCACATCCCGCAAATGCACCACCGGCGCGGCCACGAGATGAACGTCCCGGAAGATCCCGTTCAGCCGCCACATGTCCTGGTCTTCCAGGTAACTGGCATCCGACCATTTGAACACCTGCACGGTCAATTGATTCCGGCCCGGGTGGACTTGCTCGGTGATGTTGAATTCCGCCGGCAGGTGGCTGCCCTTGCTGAATCCCACGCTTTGGCCGTTGACCCAGACATAAAACGCTCCGGCGACGCCTTCGAAGGTCAGGAATATCTGTCGCTGGGCCCACGCCTCCGGGATTTCAAAGGTCCGGCGGTAAAGGCCGATGGGATTTTCATCGGGCACATAGGGCGGATCCTTGGGAAAAGGAAAATCGCGATTGGTGTATTGCGGCCGGTCGTAGCCGTGCATTTGCCAGAGGCCCGGCACCGGCAGCGTGGCCCAGGCGCCGTCGTCAAAGGCTTCTTCAAAAAAACCTTGCGGCGCGGCCCACGGCGCTGCGCAAAAGAAAAAGCGCCATTGACCGTTCAGCAGCCGGAAAAAGGGCGAAGCTTCCCGCTCCCCTAAGCGGGCTTTCGCTTCATCGTCAAACGGGATGAGCGTGGCATGTGCGCGCTCGCGGTTGCGCTGCTGAAGACAAGGATTTTCCCAATCCCGTTTTTCTTTCATGATACCATTTCGCTCCATGCAAAATTTCCCATTCGAGGGCGAGGCGGCATGTTATTCTCTTGCCGCCCCGCTACAAGAAAATTTTATGGTTTTCGATATACGGTTCCCAGGGTTTCACCCTGGGCTATGATGTGACACCCCTTCGGGGTGCCCGGATTCCATGCACGCCAACGGTCTTGCCGCCCGGCCATGATTATTAGCCGTAATTATTGATTGACATTGTCAGCAAGAATTCCTACAAGATCAGGGCATATGCCAAGGCAAGCCACAAAGAATGCTCGCCGATTCCCGGTGGCGCTCATGGTTGGCCTGCTGAGCCCATTTTTCACGGCGAACGCTTTTGCCCAGGCGCTCGCCGCGCCACTCGCTCCGCTCGCGGAGCGGCTGGCTGGCAAAACCAATTCACCGGCTTTAGTTTCATCGAATGGAATTGCCGGCGCCAACGCCCGCTCCACGGCAGCCACCAACACCACCGGAACTATTGAGCGCTTTCTCGACGAGCATCAGGCGCGCTATCAGGCTGCGCTCATCCGGGCGCGAACTTGGCTGGACGCCCTCGAGGTCAATCCGGCCGAGTTGCGCGCCCACGGCATTAAGGGCAAGAAGAAGCTGGCCGAACTGCTGGACGTCTACCTGCGGCTCCATACCCTTGCTTCGGCCGCCGAGAAGCCCGCGCTGCTCAAGCGCATTCGCGCCATCACCGCGGTAACGACCAAGCCGGAGTATCACGACATGGCGCGCATTAGCGATCAGCAGTTCAAGGAAGACTCCACCTCTTACCTGCGCGTGGCTTTTCTGATGGATCGCTTTGGACTGGATACCAGGCTGTATCGTCAGGAAATCGGCAAAATCCTGCCGCGGCTCAACGACCACATGAAATATCGTGGCTCCGACCAGCGCATGGCTTTTCACCTTTACTACCAGCATTTCGGACTGGCCGAGCCCTTTCCCCTGGCTGCGGCGTTCCAGGCCGGCATTATTGCCGGGCGCCACGACGCGGCCTGGTTCAAGCAAGCCCGCATGGAAATATACAACCTGACCCATGAAATTTTTGTGCCCTACGAGTTCGGCGACAAATTGGATGCCGACTTCTTTTCGGACGCCGACAAGGCTTACCTGCGCGAGCTGCTGGCCGACCTGACCGCCTACGCCATCGCGCTGGACGATGCCGACCTGACCGCCGAATTGACCTCCTGCCTGCGTTACCTGCATTTCACCGATCTCAAGGTCTACTCCGAAGCGCTGCAATACCTGCTGAAAAGTCAATGGCCCGACGGCAAATGGGGCAACTATGAACAACAGCGCAGCCATTACGGGGATTATGTGA
>JACPGN010000304.1 GCA_016182435.1 Lentisphaerota bacterium
CGCGCAGGGAATCAATAATCTCGACGGCGGCGTGTATCTCTCGATCGGGTCGGCGGTGATGTCGCCCATGATTTTTGAAAAAGCCTTTGCCATGGCCCAGAACCTGCGCTGCCAGAAGGGGCAGCCGATTAAAAACCATTACATTTTTGTGGTGGACTTGAATCCATCCCACTGGGATTGGAATAAGCAGGGCGAGCCCGCCGAGGACAATCCGGCCTATTACCTGCGTTATTGCAAGACCTTCAGCCGCATGGGCGGCGAGTTGCGCTACTTAGCGGCCGATAACCGCGACTTCCTCCTGGCGCTGGAGCGGGAATTAAGCGGTGAGCATGAAGGCCGGTGAGAAGCTGTGAAAATTGAACAAGCCGGGCGGGGTGGAACCCGACCCTTGAATTAGACCGCCAAAGGCGGCAACCTTGCGGACGCCCCAACGGAGTGGGGCGGCTACATCTTGGAAAACTCTTTCTGTAGCCGCGGCACTCTGCTGCCGCGTCTTTGAAATTCCTAAGCGTCGATTTATGGAGGGACGACTTCCACGTTGTCCGCAATTTTTTCACAGCTTCTGACGCTTGAGGCTTGGATCATACCGTCGGATTGGGAACAAAATCACCGCGGCATTGTTTCAAGTACTTGAGCGCGGCCACTTGGCCGGTCATCTCCAACTCGCCCTTCATGACCGGATCATGCCAGCCTTCAATGTCTATGGCGCCTTTGAAGCCGACCATGCGCAGTCCGGAAATAATGGCTCTCCAGTCGCTGTCGCCGAAGCCCGGCGTGCGGTGATAGGCAAAGGGCAGGGCCCCTTGCGAGCCGCTCTTGCGGGCAATATCCTCGTGAACGGAGGTGCGCACGCCGTATTTCCTGACCCGGTCCCAGTAAATGGTGGCGTCCTTGCCGTGGATGTGGAACATTTTCTTGCCCCATTCCTGAAGCTGCGGCAGGGGGTCAATCAAATTAACCAACTGGTGGCACGGCTCCCATTCCAGGCCGAGATTATCAAAAGGGACTGCCCGGAACATCATTTCCCAGGCCACGGGATTGTGCGCAATGTTCCAGTCGCCAGTCTGCCAACTGCCGCCCATGTCGCAATTCTCGAAGGCGATGCGCACGCCCTTGTCCCGCGCCCGCTTGGCTAAGGGCGTCCAGACCTGCTTGAACCGCGGCAGGCTCTCGTCAATCGGGCGGTTGCGCAGACGTCCCGTAAAGCCGCCGACTATGGCGCAGTCGAACAGATGCGCATGGTCAATGGCTTCCTTCCAACCTTGGAGCGTCTGCTTGTCCTTGGGAGCATTTTCCAGCGGGTTGCCATACACGCCTAATGACGAAATCACGGCCTGGCTGCCGGCCAGGACTTCCTTCACCTCGGCGGCCAGGCGCTGCCAATCAATGCCTGTTGTTGTCTGCCAGAAGGTGAGACTGAACGATTCAAAACCAAGGGGAAGAATCTGGCGGATATACTCGGGCGCTTTCATTCCCGCGCCGACCAGCGTTCCAATGCGGATATCGTGGTTAGGCTGCGCGTTCCTGGTGATCATAATTGCCTCCATGATTATTTAATGTATAGGAATTTCAAAGTTAGTCCCTCTCCCTTGGGAGAGGGTAGGGTGAGGGGTGTCTGGGCGGTTGCCCCTCACCCGATCCCGCAACGCGGGATCGACCTCTCCCGGGGGAGAGGTGAAACAGTTGCCGAAGGCCTAACTTATTTTTTTTATTTCAACCAAGTGCCCGCCCTTCGCCGCGGATCTCAAGCTGGCGTCCAAATAAGCCTGCACGCGCGCGCCGACCGCAAAGCTGGTCTGGCATTGCCGGCCGGTTTTAATAGCCGCAATAAAGCGCTGATACATGTTTGGTACACGGGGGCATTTCACCGAATGCCAGGTGTTGGTGTCCACATCTTTGCCAAGACAAATCCGCAGCGTTTCCGGCGCGGGGCGGTCCAGGTCAATATCAAGGCTGCCTTTGTCGCCGTAAACCTGCAGCGCGACACTATTGGCGTGGCCGGTGGCCCAGCGACTGGAATGCAGTGTTCCCAGGGCGCCATTTTTGAAACGCACGATGGCGGCGAAACTGTCGTTGGCATCCAGAACATAAGGCCCGATTCTTTTAACGCCTTTATCAAAGGTCTTAAGTGTACATTGCAAGGCCGAGATGTTTCCGACAATAAAACTGACAAAATCATAGGCATGCACGCCGATATCGCCCAACACGCCGGCGCTGCCGTGAGCCATGCTCAGCCGCCACAGCCAGGCATCGTGTTTGCGCCAGTCGCCCCAATACTTGCCCACCAGCCAGCCTTGCAGGTAACTGCCGGCGACATGCCGGATGCGGCCGAGTTCGCCGGAGGCGACGATTTGAGCCGCCATTTGCGTGGCGGCGGAATTGCGATAGCTGAAATTGACGGCCGTAATCACCTTTTTCAAGCGCGCGGCCTGTGCCATCGCTCGCGCATTGCTCAGGTTATCGGCCAGCGGTTTTTCGCACATGACGTGCAAGCCGTGTTTAATGGCCAGCAACGCCATGGGCGCGTGGGCCTTATCGGTCGTTACAATTGAGACCGCGTCCAGCCGCTCGTTTTTGAGCATTTCCTCGGCCGATTGATAGGCCTGGGGTATGCCGTGTTTTTCGGCGAAAGCCCTGGCCCGGCCGGGCACAACGTCGCAACAGGCCGTCACGCTACAGCCCTTGATTGATTTGAAACTATCGGCATGGGCATTGGCCATGCCGCCGGTGCCGATGATTGAGAGCTTGATCATGTATCTCGCTCCTATTTTAATTTGACTGCCTGACGTCTGCGTTGGATCAAGCAGTGAAAAAATAATGTTCGAGCCATTCTATACCGCCTTTCTTGAGATCGCCCGAGCCTGAAGCAAAAAAGGGCGCCATGTTTTCCTGCCAGCGCCGGTTAACGTCGGTCCGGCCCAGCGCGGCCAGAGACTGTTCCGGGTTTTCCGCTTCGAAGTAGCCGACCAGCATGCCATCCGGTCGCGCAAACAGCGAATAATTCCGGATGCCGGCCTCGCGAATGGCCGCGAGCATCTCCGGCCAGACCTGGTGCGCCGCCAGGTATTCTTTCAGTTTGCCCTTCTTAACTTGCAAGAGAAAAGAAACACGCTTCATCTTCCTACTCCTTTTGTTCATGCCTAATGCGGGCTATGCCCGCAACCCAAAGAAATTTCCTCAGGCGGACCCGCCTGTGGCGGGAACCACTGATTACACTGATTTCACGGATAGTCAGACCGTTGACGGCCGCCGGGCGGCCGTCAACAATCAGTGTTATCCCTGGCCGACGCTCGGGCAGGCCGTGCCATCCGTGGTTAAATATTCCGCCGCAGGCGGATGCCCGTGGCATCTTGTTTTTCATGGCAGTTCCTCGTGATTGAGGTACTAA
>JACPGN010000305.1 GCA_016182435.1 Lentisphaerota bacterium
AGTATATGACGACGACATTTTGGCCATTGCCCGCGACGAAATGGAAGAGGATCTCTCGGGCGCCGCCACATACCAGTTGGATTATCTCCACGTTTCCACCGGTACCACCACGATTCCCAACGCCACCGTGAGCCTGCGCAAGGGCAAGGACGTAATCCAGGATGCCGCCTGTGGCGATGGGCCGGTGGATGCCGCGCTTAAGACCATTGACCGCATTACCGGCTTGCCGGGCAAGCTGCTGGACTATTCCATTCAGGCCGTGACCATTGGCAAGGATGCGCAGGGCGAGGTGAGCGTGCGCGTGGCCTTCGGCAAAGACGTGGTCAGCGGCAAGGCCGCCAGCACCGACATTGTCCAGGCCAGCGCCACCGCTTACCTGCACTGCGTCAACCGCGTCCTGTTGAGCCGGGCGGTGGGGAAGAAGAAATAGAGATCAGAGATCAGAGGTCAGAGGTCGGAAAGATAAGAACAGGATATTAATATGGAGTTGAAATCCGCTAAAGATTTAACCGTGTACAAAAAGGCCTATGATTTGGCCATGCGGATATTTGAAATCAGCAAGAAGTTTCCTCCCGAAGAACGTTATGCGCTTATTGGGCAGATTCGCCGTTCGTCTCGTTCGGTATGTATGAATCTTCGAGAGGCGTGTGCCAAAAGAAGATATGAGGCGCATTTTGTGAGCAAATTGACGGATTGCGATGGCGAGAATAGCGAAACCGATTCCTCGTTGGATTTTGCACGAGATTGTTTATATATCAGTAATCAAAAGCATGATGAATTAACTGCACTATCTCAAGAAGTCGGCAAGATGTTAGGGGCAATGATGAGTCATCCAGACAAATTTCTGACCTCTGACCTCTGATCTCTGACCTCTGGGATTGCCATGAACCTCAGCCCATCCACAACGCCTTATGCCGTGCTTGGCCATCCGATCCGCCATTCGCTTTCGCCGCGGATGCACAACGCGGCGTTTGCGGAGTTGGCCATGGATGCCGTGTACCTGGCCTTCGATGTGCCGCCGGAAAAGCTCAAGTCCACCCTGACGGTCATGGCCGAGCTCGGCTTTGCCGGCATCAACCTGACGGTGCCGCTCAAAGAGGCCGCCTTTCATGCTCTGACTGACCTCGATCCGGCCGCCCGGCGTTTGGGTTCGGTCAACACCGTGAAAGTTACCGCCGGCGCCTTGCAAGGCTTCAGCACCGATGGCGAAGGTTTTCTGCGCGCAGTCCAGGAAGCATTTGATCTATCGGTCAAGGGGCTTGGGCTGTTTCTATTGGGCTGCGGTGGGGCGGGCCGCGCCGTGGCTTTTGCCTGCGCCGTTGCCGGCGCCAAGCGCATCGTGCTGGCCGATGCGGATGCCGCTCGCTTGACCAGCCTGGAAGCCGACCTCCAGGCGCTAAAGCTTGAGACCGCTATCGGCTCGGCCGGCAGCGAGCCCCAGGCCTGGCCGCGCGCAGCCCAGGAAGCCGAGCTGGTCGTGCATGCCACGCCGGTGGGCATGCACCCGAATGACCCGGCGCTCCTTTCCGCGAAAGCGTTTCACCGCGCTCAGCTTTTTTTTGACCTGATTTACATGTTTCCGGAAACCGTGTTGATGCGCTCCGCACGCGCGGCGGGCGCGCGCGCGGCCAATGGCCTGGGCATGCTCCTGCATCAGGGCGCGCTCTCATTTTCCATCTGGACCGGGCGGGCCGCGCCGTTGAAGGTCATGCGCCGAGCGCTGGAAGAAGCCGTCTATGGCAAACAAGCCGAATGAAAAAATGATGACTTAGTGGAGTGACACACTTAATAAAGTGTGTCACTCCACTGGGGAAGAGGTAAAACGGGAAAAACAAAAAAATGAAAACTGGCTGCTGGAAAGCATCTCTATTTTTCCCCCTTTGGCGTTAAAACCATGACCATCGCGCTGCCAGAGTGGACCAACTCCTATATCACCGTGCTGATCTTCTTCCTGGGGGCTTGCCTCGGTAGTTTCGCCAATGTCTGCATCTACCGCATGCCCCGTGGCGGATCCGTCATTGTCCCGCGTTCCCGCTGCCCGCATTGCCAACAGCCTATTGCCTGGTATGACAACATTCCACTGTTCAGTTTCCTGGGGCTGCGCGCTCAGTGCCGGCATTGCCGAGGCCGCATCGCTTTCCAATATTTCCTGGTCGAATTGCTGATGGCGGTGTTGTTCCTGGTCATCTGGCTGAAATTCGGATTGGAGGCCCGCACGCCGATCTACTGGCTGATGGCCGGCGGCCTGGTGATCGGCGCCTTCATTGATTTCGAGTTCATGATCCTGCCCGACCGCCTGACGGTCGGCGGGATGGTCATTGGGCCGATTCTTAGCGCCTTGGCGCCAGCGCTGCAGGGGCAATCCACAGCTTACCTGGGCTTTTGCGCGTCGGTCGGTGCCTTGACGCTGGGAGCCGCTTTTCTCTGGCTGGTGGCTACGCTGGGCACATTAGCTTTCCGTAAGGAGGCCATGGGGATGGGCGACGTAAAACTCCTGGGCGCGCTGGGCGCCTTCCTTGGTTGGAAGGCGGTTTTTTTTACCATCGTGGGCGCTTCGCTCGCCGGCGCGCTTGTTGGCGTGACTCTGATCTTGGCGCGGCGCAAAACCATGGCCAGCAAACTGCCGTTCGGCCCTTATTTAGCGCTGGCCGCCCTTGTCTGGATCCTGGGCGGCTCAGACTGGTGGGCAGCTTATACGGCCTGGGTAGCGCGGGGTTTGTAATTCTTAAAGGTATTTTGGTTTGTAGCCGCGCCCCACGCTAAAAGCGTGGTAAACGTGAGGCTTGCCCCGCGTGGCGCGGGGGCGTGGATTCCTCCGGCGGCCACGGCGTCACCGCCGCGGCTACATGAGTCATGGATCACACTTTTTAAGAAAGAAGCGTAATGGATAATCGCAATATCGTTCTGGTTGGTTTCATGGGCGCCGGCAAGACCGCAGTGGGCCAGGCCTTGGCCCGTAAACTGCGCCGGACTTTCCTGGATATGGATGCCGAACTGGAAGCGCGCGCTCTCAAGCCGATCTCGCGGATATTCGCCGAAGAAGGCGAAGCAGCTTTCCGCCGCATGGAACGCGACCTGGTTGTCGAATGCTCGTGTCGCCAGAACCTGGTCATCGCCGCCGGCGGCGGCGTCGTGCTTAATCCCGATAACGTCCGCGATTTCACCGTCACCGGCTATGTAATTTGCCTTAAAGCCACGCCGGAAGAGATTCTGCGCCGCGTAGAGCTCTCCAAAGAGCGCCCCTTGCTGGAACAGGGCGATAAGGCTGAACGCATCCGCGCCTTGCTGCTGTCCCGGCAAAAATTATACGATGCGCTTGCGTACCAGGTGGATACAACCGGAAAAAGCGTCGCTGAGGTTGTGCCCGAGGTGCTGAATAGGATCTTTTGCCGTGGAATCGTTAATCCAGCGGGAAGCTAAGCGGCTTGGTTTTGCCGCCGTTGGTATTGCTGCCCTTGGTCCTTGCCAGACGTTTGACCGTTTCCAGGATTGGCTTGAGCTGGGCTATGCCGCCGACATGGGTTACCTGAAACGCCGCGCCGAATTGCGTTCCCATCCCATGTTGGTCGCGCCGGAGGCGCGCTCGGCCATTGTCGTTGCCGCCCGCTATCCCGCCACAGTTCCGCTTCAGCCTTTTTCAAATTATGCGCTCGGGAAGGATTACCACGCCGTCCTGCGCTCGAAATTGAAGCAGCTTGTCGCGGTCGTTAAAGTCAAATGCGGGATGCATCTGTGCGCGCGAATCTGTGTTGATTCGGCGCCGGTGCTGGAACGTGAATGGGCCGTGCGCGCTGGCCTGGGCTGGATCGGTCGGCAGGGCAGTTTAGTGAATGCGGAGTGGGGGACGACCGTATTCCTGGGCGAGCTGTTGGTCAATCTGGAGTTGCAGCCCACGGTTTTGTCGCCCAGTCCAAACAATTGCGACGCTTGCCGGAAATGCGTGGAAGCGTGTCCCACCGGGGCCATTCAGCCCTCCGGGCTCGTGGATGCGCGCCGGTGTATCGCCTACCTGACCATCGAGCACGAGGGAGAAATTCCGGAAGCATTGCGCGGGCTGCTGGGCGGATCGCTTTTTGGCTGCGACCGGTGCACGGCCGTATGCCCTTACAACCCGACCGGCGATGCGGCTATCCTGCCGGAATTCAAGGTGGCCGGCAAACCTATGCCCACGGCCGAGCAATGCCTGGAGTTAAGCGCGGCCGACTTCCGGCAACGTTTCCGCGGCACGGCCATTTATCGCTCCGGTCTCTCGCGCCTCAAACGCAATGCCACGCTTGCTGTAATGGGTCATGAGGTGGTCGCGCGAGGGTAGGGACGGCTCGCCGAGCCGTCCGCGGCGCGTTCGGCGAACGCGCCCTACCATACAATAAATACTGCAACATTATTGTCGCCATGTACTAATCGCCACCAAATCACATCTGGCTGATGATTTCATCGGCGAACTCCGAACATTTTAACAGGGTGGCGTTGTCCATCAGCCGGTGAAAATCGTAGGTCACGCGCCGGCGCCGGATGGCCTCGCTGAGGCCGCGGATAATCCGGGCGGAGGCTTCCGGCCAGCCGATGTAGCGGAACATCATCTCGCCGGAAAGGATCAGCGAGCTTGGGTTGACCTTGTCCTGGCCGGCATACTTGGGGGCCGTGCCGTGCGTGGCCTCGAAGA
>JACPGN010000306.1 GCA_016182435.1 Lentisphaerota bacterium
GCCCCCGGGCATCATGATCGCCAATGTGTTTCGGCAATATGCCGCCACGTCCGGGGGCGCGCCGAACGCAACCGGGCCGGCGGTGCGGATGCACCCGTGAAAGGCCAGCCGCCCGCCGAAAGTATTTTTAAGGTAGGCCGGCGACATGTCTTTGGCTTCCGGTTGGAGAGTGTCCACGGCGTCAATACCCATCTCAATAAAGTCCTCGTAGGCCCAACTTGAAGAGCCGCAGGTGTGGATCATGACCCGGGCGCCGAAAGCTTTCCCGAGATCAACCAGCAACTGAAAGCGCGGGCGAACATGTTTCTTGAAGATGTTCATGGAAATCATGGGGCGATCCTGTAAGCCCAGGTCCTCGCTGAGCCATAGAATATCAATGCCCCCCCGGGCGGCTTCGAGCGTCCGCCGCGCGATTTCCATCTGGAAACCGAACCGGCGGTCGGCCAGCAGCCGCCCGGCCGGGTTATCGGTGATGAGATCTATCAGCGTCTGCTCCATGCCGCGCAGCATGCCGTTGCCGTTGATCAAATCCCCATAGCACAGCAGGCCAACCGCGTATTCGCGGTAACGCTGACACTGGTTGCGGACTTCCGAGAAGTCATATTGATTCGCCTCGGGCATGATCCAGTTGGCAACGGCCTCTTCGTCGGCGTCCTTCAGTGGAAAATCGCAGTAGTCCCAGTATCCGCCGCTCTCATGCTCGATCCAACGGCAGTGAATACCCATATTGTCCACCTTGATATCCCGTTCGGGAATGTCCTGGTGCAGCCTTGGTCCCCGGTACTCAGCAGCGACGCTGCGGAAATCCACGCCAAGCGCTCGACGCAATCCCTCGTCATCGTCGGCGGCCAGCCCGAAATGCTCTTTAAGACGCCGATCAATGCCCGGGTTTGCCTCGTAATTCACCGGAACCCGGTCGGCGGCGTTGCGCGAGAGCGTTATGAGAACACGATCTTTCGAGGTCATATCTTGTGCTTGTGAAAATCGTCTCCTGCCACCTCGCGTGGCAGGATTTTTGCAACTGACTCGCGCAAGCATCTGAAAGTCCAGGCGCGGTCACTTGCCGCGGTCCGCCGGCTGTGCTGCCGCCACTGGCCTGGCTGCCACCGGCAGATTCATCAATGCGATGATACTGTGGGGATGCTTATCCACGGTCTCAAAGGGCGGGATGTCGCCGTTTCTGCGGAAGCGGCAGATACGGGTGTAGGGCCCAACGAGGTCGGGATAACGGAATGATCCGGGGGCCTGTTTCAACTTCGCAATCACCGCACACGCCGCCGGCCGGATCAGGGCTCTCACCTTCCTGGGCGACTGGTGACTGGCGCTCAGTTTGGCCTTGCGGTAGGCATCAGTGTCCAATTCGTCAAGCCCGTCGGGAAGGAGGCCGCGCTTGCCGGAGACACAGACCACCCCGGGTGTAAGCGCTTCGACTTCTTCAACCAGCGCCTGCTCCCCGCAGGCCAGGATCGTTGGAATGCCCAGTTCCATGGCGCACAGGGCCAACTGTCCGTACTCGCCGATGGAAACACCATTAACCCGCAGATCAATGTAATTGAACCACTGGGTATGGGTGATATGCGAAAACGCTGTCCCCGCCTTGGCATGCTGTCCGACGAAGGCCAGGCCGGAAAACGATTTATCTAAGCCCCACGGCCAAACCTTCTCCCCGCGGCCCCGCGCCAGCCAGGCGCGCTCATCCAGAAGCTCAGGATCAATGCCGCCGGCTCCGTGGCCGTCCAACACCACGATCTCTTCCGCTCCGCCGGACGCAAAACCTTCAATCGCCGCGTTGACTTCCTCGGTAAGGAGCCGCATTCCCTTGGCATAGAACCGGCCCTCAGGTTGCACCCAGTCATCGTGATTCAGAACGCCGGTCACTCCCTCCATGTCGGTCATTATCATGATTTTCATTGCCAGTTTTCCCTTAAAAGGTGTGCACCAACACTCCGTCGCGCAGCTTGGGCTCAAACCAGGTGCTCTTGGGCGGGAGGCATTGACCTTGGTCGGCAATCGTCATCAACTGGCTGATCGTCACGCCCGCCAGGGAAAAGGCCGCGGCAGCTTGCCCCGCTTTAACCAGCCGTTCCAATTCCGCTACGCCGCGAATGCCGCCGATAAATTCAATGCGCTTGTCCGTGCGCGGATCGCTGATGCCCAGGATCGGCGCCAGCAGGTTGTCTTGCAGGATACTGACGTCTAAAGCCGAAACTGGGGCAGCGTTCTCCTGCGGCGCCCAACTCATTCCCAACCAGCGCCCGCCCAGGAACATGGCGATCTGCCCTGGTCCTGGCGGAATCGCTCCGGCGTTAGCGGTCAGCCTGAACCGCCGGCCAACGGCTTCCAGAAAAGCGGCCTCGGTCAAGCCGTTCAAATTGCGGACACAGCGGTTATAGGGCAGAATCTTGAGCTGACTGGCCGGAAACAAGACGACGGGAAACCAGTTATATTCTTCCTGACCCGTGGGCATTTGCTCTTGAGCGCGCAATTGCTCGGCTACGCGCGCTGCGGCCGCCGCGCGGTGATGCCCATCGGCAATATAGACTCCCGGCGCACTTTTAAACGCTTCAACCAACTTCCGGCTATTACCCGCGCGCCAAATAACATGCCGAACGCCGTCGGCGGCCGTGAAATCATAAAGCGGCGGCTGCGCTTCGACAACCTGAACGAGCGCGTCTACCGCGGGCTGATCGCGATAAGCCAGGAACACCACTCCCGTATGCGCGCGCAACTCCAGGATATGCCGGAGACGGTCGGCTTCCTTGTGGGCAAGAGTTTTCTCATGCTTTTTAATCCGCAGCGCCGTGTAATCATCAACGTGGCAACAAGCGGCAACCCCGCGCTGGACATGGCCTTGCCACTCCTGGCGATAGACAAAAAGTTTTGGCGAGCTTTCCTGGACAAGCGTGCCGCGCTTTTGCAGGGTCTTAAAATTTTCACGGGCTTTGGCGTAAACTTGATCGGCATAAGGCGGCATTGATTCGGGTAGATCAATTTCCGCGCGGGTAACATGCAGAAAACTGAGCGGTTTGCCCAGGACTTGGGCCGCCGCTTCGGCGCGGTCCACCACATCATAAGGCACGCTGGCTACCTCAGCCGCAACCGCCGCAGCTGGCCGCCAAGCCTTAAAGGGCTGAATACGCATGGGATCCCTCACAATGACAAGCTATGGAAAGAAATAGTAACTATTCAGATGGCACCGGAATGCAATGGACACATCAAGAAAGCGCCACAGTGTGACGCTCTACAGTAACACATCCGGGCTCGGCAATCTTCTGTAGCGCGTCACAGTGTGACGCGTCCCTGTGAGCACCTGAATAGTTACTGGAAATATATCATGGCAGCCTGGAGCTGTCATTTTATTAATGCAATTAGCGCAGTTTTAATTATAGTAGCGCGCATTCTCTTTGGCCTAAGAGCAGCGCGGCAGCCAGGATAATTATGCAAGAAAAATATCCATTCGCTGAAATTGAGAGCAAGTGGCAGGACTATTGGCGCGACCAGGGTTTGTTCAAGACGGACTTGAGCAACCCCCGCAAGAAGTTTTACTGCCTGATGATGTTCCCCTATCCCTCGGCGGCCCTGCATGTCGGCCACGGACGCAACTACATTATTGGCGATGCCGTAGCCCGCTATAAGAAGATGCGCGGCTACAACGTGCTGACGCCCATGGGCTGGGACGCCTTCGGCCTGCCCGCCGAAAACGCCGCCATCCAGACCGGAACCCATCCGCGCATCACCACCTTAGCCAATATCGCCACCATGAAGCAGCAATTGAACGCTTGGGGCTGCTGCTACGACTGGGACCGCGAGGTAACCGCCTGCCTGCCGGATTATTACCGCTGGACGCAGTGGCTGTTTCTGCAGTTCTTCAAGCGCGGCCTGGCCTACAAGGCTTTGGCGCCGGTTAACTGGTGCCCAGGCTGCGCGGCCGTGCTGGCCAACGAGCAAGTGATTGATGGCGCCTGCTGGCGGTGCGAGTCGCCCGTCCAGGAAAAGCGCCTGGAGCAGTGGTTTTTCAAGATCACGGCTTATGCCCAGCGGCTGCTGGATGATCTGGCCAAGCTGACCGGCTGGCCGGAGCGGGTGAAGCTAATGCAGCAGAATTGGATCGGCCGCAGCGAGGGCGCGCGGATCGAGTTCCCCCTGGTGAGCCGCCCGGATGGCCGCAGCGACCCGGCTTCCAGCGTGGCTTGTTTCACCACGCGGGTGGATACAATTTTCGGCTGCACCTACATGGTCCTGGCCCCCGAATATCCGCAGTTGCCGGAATTGGTGCGCGGCCTTCCGCAGGAAAAAATGGTCATGCAGTTCGCCGCTCAGGCGGTAAAGGTCACCGCCGCCGAACGCGCCGGTGACGCGCTCGAGAAAAATGGGGTGTTCACCGGCCGGCTGGTGGTTAATCCTTATACCGGCGAAAAAATCCCCTTGTGGGTCGGCGATTATGTGATGATGGGCTACGGCGCCGGCGCGGTAATGGCGGTCCCCGCGCATGACACCCGCGACTGGGCCTTCGCCCGAAAATACGGCCTGCCGATCAGACTTTCCATCCAGAACGAGGAACAGTCGCTTGTCATTCCCGATCTAATCGGGAATCCAGTTTCAGACAGATCAGATCTGGATTCCCACTTTCGTGGGAATGACACTACGGATAAACAAAAATTCATGGCGGAGGCCTACGTCGAAGATGGCAGAACCACGGATTCCGGCCCCTTCACCGGTCTGACCAGCGCCGAGGCGCGCGCGCGGATGACGGCCTATGCCACGGAGAAAAAATTCGGGGGTGCGGCCGTGGCTTATCGCCTGCGCGACTGGCTGATCAGCCGCCAGCGTTACTGGGGCGCGCCAATTCCGGTGGTCTATTGCCCGGCCTGCGGCATCGTGCCGGTGCCGGAGCGCGATCTGCCCGTGTTGCTGCCGGATACGGTCGAATTCAAGCCAACGGGCGTTTCCCCGTTGGCGCGCTGCCCGGATTTTATTAACACGACCTGCCCGACCTGCGGCCAGC
>JACPGN010000040.1 GCA_016182435.1 Lentisphaerota bacterium
AACGCCTTCCCGGGGTTTGTCCGTGGAAGTGACTGCGGAAAATAGTATGGTTTCACCGGTTTGCACCGTGACCGCGCCCGGCGCCTGCGGGGCCAGCAGCCCAGTTTCAATTCGCAGCGGCTTGCCGCCGATGCTGACTTCTACAAAAGTTGCGTCTTTCATGATGTTCAGACTATAGCTTATACGCGGTGACTCGCGTGAATCTACATGCCGGCTAAAATTCATCAGCGTCTTAATTTCAAACGCTCAATAATGGATTTATAGCCGGACTTGTCCGTGCGCGCCAAGTAGTCCAGAAGTTTGCGGCGCGCGCTGACCATCTTGATCAGCCCGTAGCGCGAACTTTGGTCTTTCTTGTTGGCCTTGAGGTGCTCGGTCAGCTTGTCGATCCGCCGGGACAGCAGCCCCACCTGGACACCAGCCGAACCACTGTCTTTTTCGTGGTTCTGAAACTCTTTCTTGATTTCGGCTTTGCTTAGTACCGCCATAGCGCTTCCGTTTTTGTTATTCGATTCGTTTTTCCGTGTAATATAACGGGAACAATCCTCGTTTGTAAAGGGGAAAATAAAGAAAAAAAATAGAGAAAGGATCATTCTGTAAAAGTGTGGTCGCTGGAACCATAAAACCACCCCTGCCCCTCCCAGGAGGGGAGCCCACGGCGGTCGGGGCCGACCGCCCTCCATGACCCATTCTCTGGAGGGCGACGGGCTCCGTCGCCGCGCCCGCTCCGGTTCCCCTCCAGCGGAGGGGTGGCGGAGCCGGGGTGGGTCATCCAATAATAGCTCCTAATCATGGGATCATCCTCGCCCGCTTGCACCACCACACAATTCCAGAAAGAGCCTGAAAAAATTCTATTGCCTTTCTTTAAACCAGGCCTGGGCCTTGGCAATATCCCGCTGAATCTGGCGCGCCAAGGCCGCCAGGGATAGGAAAACCCGTTCGCGGCGCAGTTTTTTAAGAAAGGTGACTTCAATGGCTTTCCCGTAAAGGTTGCCCCGCATGCCGAATAGATGCAGCTCCAGCACGCGCGCTCTCCCAATTTGCTTGGGCCGGCAGGTTGTCGGCCGGATACCCAGGTTAACGATGCCCGGGTAGTTGACCCGGCCCGCAGTCGCTACGCGCCTGCCCGCAATGCTACGCCCTGCCCGCAATGCTACGCATTGCGTTGCAGGCGGGATAGCGTTGCAGGCGGGCCAGCGTTGCGGGCGGATTGCGTTCCAACGCGCGCGGACGACATACACGCCGTCGGGCGGAAGTACTTCGTTATGCGGATCCAGGTTGGCGGTGGGGATACCAAGTTTGCGGCCCAGCCGGCGGCCGGGCACAACCGTGCCCAGCAGGCTGAAGTTCCGACCCAACATGCCGCGGGCCTCCCGCAGCCGGCCGGCCAATACTGCCGCGCGGATGCGCGTGCTGGAAACAACTCGGCCATGCCAGCGCACCGGCGGAATAACGGTAACCTTGAATCCGTAAGTGGCGGCCAGGGCTTTCAGTAGCTCAGGCGTGCCGCGGCCATGGCGGCCGAACGTCCAGTTTTGACCGATCACAATCCGGCGTAATGCCGGGGCGGCGCGGGCCAGCATGGCGATAAATGCCTCCGGCTCTCGCCGGGCCAGCGCCCGGGTAAAGTGAATTACCACGCATCCGTCTACACCCATGGCTTTCAGCAGTTGCAGCTTGTGCGGCGTTGAAGTCAGCAGGCGGGGCGCCTTCGCTGGCGCAAGGATTTTAAGGGGATGCGTGTCGAAGGTCATGACCCAGGCAACGCCCCGAACCCGGCGCGCCGCGCGGAGCAGCTTCCGGATGATAGCCTGATGGCCCCGGTGGACGCCATCAAAGAAACCGGCGGCCAGCAGGATGGGGCGGCCCTTAGCGCGCAGGCTCTCAAGGGTGGTGCAACAGTTCATGGGGCGCGCGCGGGTGGCAGGTTGAGGCGGGTCAGCGGGATGATTTTTTCCAGAAGCTCTGTGCGGTCCAGGCGCAGCAGATCCTGCAGGCTTGCGGCTTGCGCCAGGGCGAATTCGCCGATCTGGGTGCGGCGCAGCCGTTCCAGGTGCGCGCCACAACCCAGGTCCGTGCCCAGGTCCGCGCACAGGGTGCGCACATAACAGCCCTTCGAACAGCGCAGAAAAAAAGCGACCCGCGGCGGCGCAAAATCGCACAGGTTGAACTCGTAGATATGCACCAGCTTAGGGGTGCGTTCCACGGTTTTGCCCTGGCGCGCCAGTTTGTAGAGCGGCACGCCATTCTTTTTGACGGCCGAGACCATGGGCGGGGTCTGCAGCAGATCGCCCGTCAGCTTCTGAATCGCCGCTTCCACCTGGGCGCGGGTGACGTGGTGGTAAGGGCTCTCGCTGATGATCCGGCCGTCGGCGTCCTGGGTGTCCGTGGCAATGCCCAGTCGCAGCGCGCCTTCATAGGTTTTATCGCCGGCCAAGAGGGTATTGGCCAGCCGGGTGGCGCGTCCGATCATGAGGATCAGCAAGCCGGTGGCCTGGGGATCAAGGGTGCCGGCATGACCGACCTTGTTGAAATGGAACTGCCGGCGGATCCGGTCCACAACGTCGTGCGAGGTAAGCCGCGGGGGTTTATCCACCAGCAAAAGGCCGTCAGGCTGGGCCAGGCCGAAGGTGCTGCGCGCATAGGAAAGAGGTGGTATCATAGTTAATGCGGGCCTGCCCGCAACCCATTATCCAACACAATATCCAATATTCAACAAGGAATATCCAATAACCAAGTTAAGAGAATCGCCGACAACGTGTAAGGGGTGTTTTTGTTTCCTTTCTTCATCATTGGTTATTGAGTGTTGGATATTGGATATTCTTATTACAAATTGGATATTGGATATTCTTATTACAAACATACACGCAAAAACGTGTATCTTTACGGGAAAGCGTCTAAGGCGCGGGGGTTGCGGACTCAAGTTTCGCCAGGATGGCAAGCACGTGATCGCCTTCTTCCACCGAAGTATCCAGTTCAAAGGTCAGGCGCGGGGTGTACTTGAGAACAATATCCTTGCTGATCCGGCGCTGGAGCTCGCCGCGGCGGTGGTTCAACTCTGAGAGCATGCGCGGCCGCTCGGCCTCGTGATCCCGGATGGAGACATACACGCGCGCCTCGCGCAGGTTCTTGCTGGTGGCGACGCGCGTGACCGTTACGGAGGCGAGGTCAAACGCGGTGCTTTGCATGACCCGGAACAGCATCGTCCACGGCCACGTCGGCAAAATTGTCCAGGCGGATACCGCATTCCTGGCCTTCGCGCACTTCGCTGACTTCATCCTGAAAGCGCCTCAAGGTCTGGATGCCGCCTTCATACATCACCTCGCCCGCGCGTTTCAGTCGCGCTTTGCAGCGCGCCTGGACCCGGCCGGATACCACCAGA
>JACPGN010000308.1 GCA_016182435.1 Lentisphaerota bacterium
ACCGTCGTAAAGGCGGTAAGTTGCGCCGTTGGTGGAAGCCCAGCCGTTAATCGCGAACGCGAGGCAACCGAATGCCGTGATCAACGCCAACCAATGGCGGTAGGACCTGCTGTTATTCCGCTTTTTGTTCAAGAGTTTTTTATGGCCGCCTGGGCGGCCGCCAGGCGCGCGATCGGCACGCGGAACGGACTGCAACTTACGTAATTCAGCCCGGTTTTGAAGCAGAACTCGACCGAGGCCGGGTCGCCGCCCTGTTCGCCGCAGATGCCGATTTTCAGCCCCGGGCGCGTCCGGCGGCCCTTCTGCACGGCCAGTTGAATCAATTGCCCGATGCCTTCGGAGTCAATGGTCTGGAAAGGATCGGCCGTCAGGATTTTTTTCTCCAGATACTCGTGCAGGAAGCCGCCCATGTCGTCCCGGCTGAATCCGAAGCCCATCTGGGTCAGGTCGTTCGTGCCGAACGAGAAAAACTCGGCTTCCGCGGCCAGCTTATCAGCCGTGAGGCAGGCGCGCGGGATTTCAATCATCGTGCCGTAGGTGTGCGGAATTTTTTTCAGCCCCAGCCGCTCCAGCGCTTGGGCATGGATTTTCCGGCATAGCTCTTTCTGGTCGCGCAATTCGCGCGCGTCGCAAGTTACCGGCACCATGATTTCAGGCTGGCATTTTTTGCCGGCCTTGATCAATTCGCCCGCGGCTTCCAAGATGGCGCGCACCTGCATTTCGGTCACTTCCGGATAAGTGATGCCCAGGCGCACGCCGCGGTGCCCCATCATGGGGTTGGATTCATGCAGTTGCTCGCCGCGTTGGCGGACCTCGGCCAAGGTGAGACCCAGGCTCTCGGCCAGCTCGCGCTGCTTCTCCTCGCCCTGCGGCACGAACTCATGCAGCGGCGGATCGAGCAGCCGGATCGTAACGGGCCAGCCTTCCATCGCTGCCAGAGTGCCCTTGATCGAGGCCTTAACAAACGGGAACAGCTCGGAAAGCGCCCGGCGGCGTTCGTCAGCCGTTTTGCTCAAAATCATCTTGCGCAGCAGGAAGAGCGGCTGATCGCTACCCTGGCCGTAGAACATGTGCTCGGTCCGGAACAGCCCTATGCCTTCCGCCCCGAAAGCGCGGGCAATCCGGGCGTCGGCGGGCGTATCGGCGTTGGCGCGCACGCCCAGCGTCCGGAAGGTGTCCGCCATTTTCATGAATTTCTGGAAACGCGGATTTTCCGTGGCATCCACCATCGAGAGTTCACCGGCATAGACGTAGCCCCTGGTCCCGTTCAGCGTGAAGCGAGCGCCTTCGCTGAAGGTCTGGCTTCCGACCGTCAGCGTCCGGGTGGCAGCGTCAATGTGCAACCCCCCTGCGCCGACGATGCAGCACTTGCCCCAGCCGCGCGCCACCAGGGCCGCGTGACTGGTCATGCCGCCGCGCGCCGTGAGGATGCCGGCGGCCGCGCGCATGCCTTCCACGTCTTCCGGATTGGTTTCTTCGCGCACGAGGATAACCGTCTTGCCCGCCTTGGCCCATTCCACGGCGGCTGCAGCCGTGAACACAATTTGCCCGACGGCCCCGCCTGGTCCGGCCGGCAAGCCCTTGGCCAGGATTTTCGCGGTCTTTTCCGCCGCGGGATTGACAATCGGATGCAAGAGCTCGTCCAACTGCGCGGGCGACACCCGCCGGACGGCTTCGGCTTTGGAGATCAGTTTCTCGGAGAGCATATCCATGGCCATATTCAACGCGGCCGTGCCCGTGCGTTTGCCGACGCGGCATTGCAGCATATAGAGCTTGCCTTCCTGGATGGTGAATTCGATGTCCTGCATGTCGCGGTAATGCTTTTCGAGTTTTTTCTGGATACGGTCGAGCTCGGCATAGACCGGCGGCATGGCCTTTTCCAGCGAGGGCAAATGCCGGTTTTGTTCGTTCTTGGTGGCTTCGTTCAGCGGGTTGGGCGTGCGGATGCCGGCGACGACGTCCTCGCCCTGGGCGTTTACCAGCCATTCGCCGTAAAACTTGTGTTCGCCCGTGGCCGGGTTGCGGCTGAAGGCCACGCCCGTGGCCGAGGTGTTGCCCATGTTGCCGAAGACCATTGCCTGGACGTTGACCGCCGTGCCCCACTCGTCGGGAATGCCCTCGATCCGCCGGTAAGCGATGGCGCGCTTGCCGTTCCAGCTCTTGAACACGGCGCCAATCCCGCCCCATAATTGCGCGAGCGCATCATCAGGAAACGGCTGACCGAGCGCTTCCCGGACGCGCTGCTTAAAGTCTGCCACCAATTGCTTGAGGTCGGCGGCAGTCAGGTCGGTATCGGCTTTATAGCCCTTGCTGGTCTTAAGCGCAGCGAGCAGCTCATCCAATTGCCGGCGAATGCCCTGGCCTTCGGCGGGTTCGATGCCTTCGGCCTTTTCCATGACGACATCGGCGAACATCATGATCAATCTCCGGTAGGCGTCATAGACGAAGCGCTCGTTACCGGTCCGGGCAATCAAGCCGGGGATGGTGCGCGCGCAAAGCCCCACGTTAAGCACGGTTTCCATCATACCGGGCATGGAGCTCCGCGCACCGGAGCGGCAGGAGACCAGCAGCGGATTTTGCGGGTCACCGAACTTCATCCCCATCAGCGCTTCCGTGCGCTTCAGGGCCGTTTGGACTTCGTCGGCCAGGCCGGCCGGAAACTTCATTTTATTCTTGAAGAAATCCACGCAGCATGCGGTGCTGATGATAAAGCCGGCCGGCACGGGCAGAAGCAAGCCGCACATCTCGGCCAGGTTGGCGCCCTTGCCGCCCAGCAGGTTCTTCATGCCGGCGTTGCCTTCGGTGTTCTTCCGGCCCGGCCCGAACAAATACACGTATTTTTCGCGCTTGTGTGGCATAAATGAAACCTTTCGGGCGTGTTGCCCAAATAATTCGCGCCATAGGGATGGCGCTCCTACATGCCGTTTTTGTAGTATTCGTGTAGGAGCGCTGCCCCGCCAGCGCGAAAAAAGCCGGCAATTATTCCGCGGCGGGTAAGATTAGCACTCCGACTTCGGCGGTCAATAACAATAAAGGCCAGGGTCCCGACTCTCTCAGGAGTCGAGACACTGGCCCGGTTAGTTCAGCGCTGCCGGCCAACCGATCAGAACATGAGAATGTTGGTTCCGGTGACGCCGCTGAAAGCATTCGTCACAATGCTGTTGGTGATATAGAGCGAACTGCCGCTCACGTTGGTGGTATCTGCCCACAAGCCCTGGCCGGCTACTTTTACCATGTTGCCGCCCTGCGGAATTGCGCCTTTTTTGTGATTGAGTCCCCAGTTAGTAGAGGATACCGCCACATCGGCCCGGGATCCCGGCCCATTCATGTCGCAAAGAATTACCTTGTCACCATCCGCGGACGATCGGCCGGCAAAATAATTATAGGAACTGTTGTTAGTGGATATGTTGGCCAGGGTATCGGCCGGTGTCGTGCCATAATCTCCGGCCGCCGTGGGGCAGACGAACATTTCCGGGGTGATCCCGCCTTCGGCGGTGATGACGCCGTTGGTGCCAGCTAAGTTGCTGGGCGGAAAGTTCGGACGGAACTGGGCGGCTGGGTTCAAGCCCCAGGCCGCGATAGTCTTATAAATACCGTTCTGGTTGGCCAGACACTTCACCCGCCGCGCCTTTTCGCGCACATCGCCCAGGTTCGGCAAAAGCAACCCGGCCAAAATGGCGATAATGGCGATAACTACCAGCAGTTCCACCAGGGTAAAAGCCCGTTTCGGAATTTGTCGCCAGATGTGTTTCATGACGTCCTCCTTCTTGAAGGTTGTTCGAAATTGCCAATAGCTATTTGTTTCTTCTACTTATACGATAATCATTTCGTAGTTATGAGTCAACAGATATTTTCGATATTTGTATGGGCAGGAATGTCCCGCCTATTGGCGGGATCGCCTACGGCGGACAATGTTTATAGCCGCGACCCCAACGGGGTCGAACATCATAGCCCAGGATCGCTGGGTTGGTGGAGCGTCCGAGCAAAAGAATGCTCCCTGAAGGGGAGCTACCTTCCGAGGAGGTCGGGCAGATGTTGCACCCCTACAGGGTGCGGGAGGGTTTTCGGAAACACCTTTTGTCCTGGGGTTGCGCCCCAGGCTATGATGTAGCTGCCCTTCAGGCAGCGGAAACAAACAGTATCAGTTGCCGCCCTTGAAGACCTAATTCATGAAAACAGCCGATTTTTTCTATCACCTGCCGCCGGAGTTTATCGCCCAGCAGCCGGCCCCTCACCGCGCCCAGGCACGGCTAATGGTTGTCCGGCGCGCCGCCGGCGCCTGCGAACACCACCAGGTAACCGAGCTTCCGGCGCTGCTCAGTCCTGGCGATTTGCTGGTGGTGAATGATACGCGCGTTATCCCGGCCCGCCTGTATGGCCGCAAGGTCGGCACAGGCGGACAGGTGGAAATCCTGCTGGTCGAGGAAACCGCCCCGGACATATGGGAAGCGCTTCTGCGCGCTTCGCATCCCAAACCCGGCGATTGCCTGGAGCTGGCCGGCGGACAAATCCGGGCGGAAATCCTGGCGGTCGGCGAAGGACGCGTGACGCTGCGTCTAAAGCATGAGCGCCCGCTCCCGGAGATTCTGGCAACCGATGGCGTAGTCCCGCTGCCGCCCTACATCAAGCGCGTTCGCGCTGACACCCAAGCTCAGGCCGCGGACCGGGAACGTTATCAGACGGTTTACGCTCGCAACCCCGGCGCCGTGGCCGCGCCGACCGCCGGGTTGCACTTCACCGAGGCGCTCTTGGCAACACTCAAGCGGCAGGGCGTCCGGCATACGGCCATAACCCTCCACGTCGGCCCGGGCACTTTCCAGCCCGTGAGGACCGCCGAAATTGAACAGCACCGGATGGAGGCGGAGCGTTACACGGTGCCGGAAGCTACGGCGCGGCTTATCCGCGAAACTCGCGCGAAGGGTGGACGGATTGTGGCGGTTGGCAGCACCGTAGTGCGCGCGCTGGAAACCGTGGCGGCGGAGCCTGGCGCCGTGGCGGCCGCTTGCGGCCGCAGTAATCTGTTTATCTACCCGCCCTATGCCTTCCATGCGGTGGATGCGCTCCTGACCAATTTCCACCTGCCTTGCTCCACCCTGCTGATGATGGTCAGCGCCTTCGCCGGCTATGACCTGATTCGCCGGGCCTACCAGGAAGCGATTCAGGAGCGCTACCGCTTCTACAGTTACGGGGATTGCATGCTGATACTGTGAAGGGAGGGCGCGGCTCCGTCCGCGCCGTCCGGGCTGAGAAAACCTGCCTTGCATTTCTGCGGCGCCGCTCTATGATAAAAACGCTTTTGCCACGAAGGCGGTAAAAAAGCCCGCTGGCGCCTCCGCCAGGCACGGATCCGCACAGGCGGAACCACGGATGGCACGGATAACACTGATTGTTGACGGTCGCCGGGCGACCGTCAATGCCCTGATCATCCGTGATATCCGTGTGATCAGTGGTAAGTTTTGGATTGCGGGCATAGTTCCGCTTTACTGAGGGAAATAAAATGAATCTACAGCTGGTTGCCAATACGATTCGCGGCTTAGTCATGGATAGCGTGCAGAAGGCCAATAGCGGCCATCCGGGCATGCCGATGGGCACAGCCGATTTTGCCGCGGTCTTATTCCTCAAGCACCTGAAATATTGTCCGGCCAACCCGGCCTGGCCCGACCGCGACCGCTTTGTCCTTTCCGCCGGGCATGGCTGTATGCTGCTCTACAGC
>JACPGN010000055.1 GCA_016182435.1 Lentisphaerota bacterium
GGCCACGACCCGCACGCTGAAGCGCGAGGCGCCCACTACGACCAGCGTTAAAAGCCCGTCAATGAACGGCACGGAGCGGGGCAAACTCCGCCCGGCGTCCAGGCCAAGAATACCGGCGCCGAAAAAAAGACCGGCGATAATTAACGTGGCGCTGCCGACGGCCAGGGCGATGCTGAGGAGCTCATCCACGCTGGCATAGCGCCAGTAGCGCCGGTAAAGACCAAACAGGAAAAAAGTCGCCAGCTTGATCATGAGCGCCAAGAGGGTGAACTGGATAAGTGCCGGCGGATAACTGGGAATCCAGGCGGCGGCATCAACCCGCATAACCAGCGCCAGGGTCGGGGTCAGCGCCAGGAGCACGATGTCCAATAAAAACAAATGCCGGTTACGCATAGTGGTTGCCCCGTTTTTCCTCAACTCTTGACGGCAAGCAAATTACAGAAACTTAAAACTACACTAAAATCCGCTTGAAAACAAGGATCGTATCGGCGCAGGGACGTCAGCGATATTTTGACACGGTCGCCGATTTCACATTGGACCAAGGACTGACCTCCGAGGCATACACGGCGCACACTCGGTAAAAGTAGGTCCTGCCGGAAGGCAAACAATAACTCCAGGGCCCAAAAACATCCGTTTTAGCGCCCTGATGATTAAACCAGGACCAGCAGTATTCCCGGCGGGTGCCGATGTCTTGCCAGGCAAGGCCATCCTCGCTGCATTGAATATGATAGCCAATGAAATCTGTGGGACAGACGTCAGTCCAGTCCAGCCGGATGCCCGGGCCCTCCCAGCAAGCCGGCATTGCCGAAACTAAGTGTGGTGTTTTGGGTAACGTTAGCAGGAACGCGGCCTTATCAACCGCATAGACTTCAATCTGGTTGCGCTCCCAGATTTTGCGGAACACTTGCGGGCGAGACTGAATCCAGGCCAAACGGTCCGGCGCATAGTAGCGGCTCGCGTTCATTACATCTTCCGGCCAATGTCCGCTAAAGCGGCCAACCACGCTGGGCGCGCCATCGCGCCGGTTGATGATTAGCAGCCAACGCGCATTGTGATCCGGCAGCGTAACCAGTAGTGAGGCATTTTCACTAGTTTCGCGCGCTGAGAGCCACTCGCCGGCGTCTATTGTGGCAACGCCCGTCAGCCGACTCAGGACATAAGTGGTCGCCAGATCAGAAATAACCGTGGCATCTTTCTGAGATTCGATGAAATCGGCCAGGTCGCCCCACCAGCGGTCGTCATTGGCCGCCGCTACGGGCTTAAGCGTTAAGGTTCGGTTATAGGGCAAGGCCAACCAGGGTGTTCGAATCGGAAACAGGAAGGCAATCAGGCCGAGCAAAGCCAGCAGAGAACAGATGACGGACCACGCGGGACGCGTGGCAAGCGACAGATTTATCCCGTGTTGCGCGGGACGACGGACAACCAGCCATAAATCGCGAACGGCTAATGTTGCCAGGGTTGCGCCAACCAGGGCCAAGGGAATCGCATAACCAACGCGGTAGAGCACTGAGATAGCGGATGGATTGAACCGCAAGAACATATCCACGGTCAGGGGATTGAACATCGTCCACACCGGCAGCAGCAGGCCGCCTATAAGATAAGTCTGGCCCTGGAACCGCTGCCGATAGACAAGCGCAAGAAAATAGACCCATAGGCCCCAGGCGGTAACGACCTGGTAAAATTGGCCGGTCGGCGCCAGAATGCGCAGGGGAGAAAATCCAGACAGGGTTACGGGCAGTGTTCTAACCAGAGGACTGGGATAAACGATAGGATTATTCAGGCGGATAAGAATATAGCCAACCGCATAGACAAGTACGATCAGGGCCAGCAACAGGCTCGTTTTCCAGGCCTGGCGGACGAGTGCGCGCGGCGCACTCCCCTGAAGGTAACTACGTCTTAGAAGGGCGGCCTTGCGGAGCGTATGGCCATATTCATAAATCACCATGCTGCCCATGAAGAAACAGGCCCAGAGCGCCTCTTGCGCGTGCACCAACGCCGCCGTAAAAAGCAGTGCCGGCAACGCCCACAGGGTACGGCCATATCCTGGTCGCCCCTGGAGAAAGTCCGCAAATATTACCAGGGCGGCGAAGACAACAACATAATTCAGAATGGCCGGCGCAAAGGCATAATAACGGACAAACGAAAACACATTGATACCCTGGTGCATCAGGCCGAACAAGGCCGCGAGAATAGCCGCCAAAATTTTCAGGCCCCGCGCAATTCGCCAACGGGCGGTTATCCACAAGCCCATGGCAAACAGCGCGCCGCAGAACGTAAGCCCGGTAGCCAGCGCCAGGGGGCCCAACGACTGCCGTACGGTAATCCCCGCGGTCTGGCACAGGTAAGCCTGCAACCAATACCAGTGCGGACCGGAGGCGAACAGGGTATCGTACCGGATGGAGAAGGCCGGGACGTGGCCGGTTGCGAGTAGCGCGGCTTGCGTTTGGAAGCGCTCAAGATAAGGTCGCGCGACAATTAGGTAAACCGCGAGCGCGCCGAATAATATAAACAACCAGAGAACGGACGCCGGAAGACAGACCACGCGGGACGCGTGGTAAGCGACAGATTTTCCGCCATAGGCGGATCCGCATAAGGCGGAATCCCGCATTGGGCGGGACCGGAGCAGACGGAAGGCCGAGGACGGATGGCGGGTCAAGGCGGCTTTGAGCAGGACCAACACGAGTAAAAGGCCCAGTTCGGAGTTGACAAGTCGGGTAAAAGTGGCGGCCGAGGCGCCGGCGTGTTCCAGCGACAACAGGGTAAGAATCAGGAGGGCGTAAGACAGCGCAAAAGCCAGGAGTCCTACTAATCGCCGAATACCCAACAGGTAGCAAAGCAACAGGCCCGGCAGGGAAAAGTGATAAAGATAGACCAGCAGGTAAAACATGGCATCGTTCGCAACTGGGACAAAGCGCGGTTTAATCAGCGTGGCAACGACTGCTTGATGCCTTCAACGATTTTTTCAGTCGAGAGGCCGTACAAATCGCGCAGGTATCGCTGATCACCGACGGCGCAGGAAAAGCCGCTTTGCAAGCCGATGATCCTGAGAGCCGGCCGTGGGGGTGGTATTTGCGCGAGGACTTCGGCCACGGCGCTGCCCAAGCCGCCAATCACGGAATGCTCTTCAATGGTGACAATCAGTCTAGCCGGTGATGCCACCGTCGTCAACATTTCCGCGTCAATCGGCTTGATGGTCGGCATGCTA
>JACPGN010000311.1 GCA_016182435.1 Lentisphaerota bacterium
GGCAGGGAATATCCGCCGCTTGATCAGTATCAGCAGCTATCGCGGTATCCGGCATCGCAAGGGTCTGCCCGTGCGCGGCCAACGGACGCATACCAATGCGCGCACGCGCAAGGGCGTGCGCAAGACCGTCGGCGTCGTGCGTGGGAAAGAGGCCCGCGCGGCGGTTAAGGGCGAAGTTCCCGCCGAGACCAAAGCCAAGGCAGCCGCGGCTCCAGTTAAACTCGAGCCCAAGGCCGAGCCTAAAGCCAAAGTCGAACTCAAAACAAAGACCGAAGCTAAAAAGTGAAGAGCGCTTCCTAACGTTGAATGTTAAACCGTGAACCCGCCTTCGCCAAGGCTCCGGCGGGCGAGCCGTGAACTGTGTACTGTGAACTGTTTACTGTGAACTATATTCGTTTAACTGTGGATATTAACAATTATGACCACTGACAACAACCCAGGCTCCGCCGAGGCGAGACCGGTCCCCCAGGCTAAGGAATCCGCTAAAGCCGCGCCGGCCAAAGCGCTCGGTAAGAAAGAGCCCGCTGAGCCTGCGGTAACGACCTCCGCGCCAGTCGCGGAACGCGCCGCCACGGAGGCGGAGGCCAAACCCGCCCGCGTCAAAGCCGCGCGCACGGTGTCCGTGGGAATTGCGCATATTAACGCCAGCTTTAACAATACACAGGTCAGCATTACCGACGGAAAAGGCCAGGTGCTGGCGTGGAGCAGTTCCGGCCGGATGGGTTTCAAGGGCACCCGTAAAAGCACCGCCTATGCGGCCACCATGGTGGCCCAGGAAGTGGCGCGGATGGTTGCGCCCTTTCGCATGCAGGAGATCGAAGTCCGTGTGCAGGGGCCGGGCGCCGGCCGTGAATCAGCGGTCCGGGCGCTCCAGTCGGCGGGATTGACGATTACCGCAATTCGGGATGTGACGCCGATGCCGCATAACGGTTGTCGGCCGCGCAAGCGCCGCCGCGTTTAAGAGAGATAAGCAATGGGACGATATAACGGACCAGTATGCCGGTTGTGCCGCCGGGAAGGCCTGAAGCTCTTCCTCAAGGGCGACCGTTGCAATATGGCCAAGTGTCCGATTGACACGGGCCGGCCGGCGCCGGGCATGCACGGGATCCGCCGCGCCAAGGCTTCCGATTATGCCCGGCAGTTTCGGGAGAAACAGCGCCTGCGGCGCTATTACGGCTTGCAGGATGGCCAATTCCGCTTATTCTTCGCGCGCGCTTCGCAACAGCGGGGAATTACGGGCGAAACCCTGTTGCGTATGCTGGAGCTGCGGCTGGATAACCTGGTCTATCGTTTTGGCTTCTGCCCCTCGCGCCGCTCGGCGCGGCAGTTCGTTCGCCACCAGCACTTGACGGTAAATGAGCGCCGCGCGGATGTCCCGGCCATGATCCTTAAACCCGGCGATCGGGTGGCGGTTAAAGACAACAAGCACGGCCGCGCCCTGGCCAAGAAATGGCTCGAGGCCAACGAAGGCAAGACGCTCTCGCCCTGGCTGTCTCTCGACCGCGAAAATTTTGTCGGCGAAGTGCTGCGCGAGCCGACCCGCGATGAGATCAGGCCATTTGTGAATGAACAGTTGGTAGTGGAGTTGTGCTCTAAATAACAAGATGGTGTCGGCCGTAGACTTTAAAACGCCAACACGGTAGGGCCCCTTGGCGGAAGCGCTTTTCAACGGCGGCGCCAGCACGGAAGGATAGTTCTATGATAGTCAAAATCGGTCGCTTTGAAATGCCCAAGCTGGTCGTAAAGGATGAGCGCGGCGCCACGAGCACCTATGGGCGCTTCATCGCCGAGCCGCTCGAATCCGGTTATGGTCATACAATCGGCAATTCCTTGCGGCGCGTGCTGCTCTCCTCGCTGGAAGGCGCCGCCATTTCCGCCGTCAAGATCGAGGGGGCCTTCCATGAGTTTTGCGCCGTGCCGGGCGTGGTCGAGGATATTACCGATGTCATTCTTAACCTGAAAAAAGTGCGGCTCAAAATGTATTGCCGCGAGCCGCGCAAGGTCCACATTAAGGTCAAAGGGCCGGGTGAAGTTACCGCCGCCAATATTGAAACCGACCAGTTCGTGGAAGTGGTTAATCCGGCTCATTATATCTGCACGCTGGCCGAAGACGGCAAGTTCGAGGCTGAACTGGAAGTCAGCTTGGGCCGCGGCTACTGCCCGGCCGACTGGAAGGGCCAGAAAGAACAGGAAATCGGCGTCATCCCGATTGACTGCATTTATTCGCCCGTCCAGCGGGTCAATTATACGGTGGAAAATGTGCGCGTCGGCCGGCGCACCGATTATGAGAAGCTGATTATGGAAATCTGGACGGACGA
>JACPGN010000310.1 GCA_016182435.1 Lentisphaerota bacterium
ACCCTTGAGCGCACCGGCAACATCTCGGCGGCCTCGATTCCGGTGGCCCTGGATGAAGCCGTCCGCGCGGGGTTCATCAAGGATGGCGACCTTGTGCTGCTGATGTCCTTTGGCGCCGGATTCACCTGGGGGGCAACCCTGTTGGAATGGCACACGCCGGCGCCAATGCAGGAAATTGCTGACCGGGCGTTGAGCCGGCGGCGCATCGCCGAGGCTCAGAAACGCCGCTGTTCCATAAACGCGAGCAACCTCTGGTAAGGGAAGCATAATCAGCTTCGTGATGTAACATATCCCAAGACATTTTAACCACGGATATCACTGATTACACTGATATTGACAGTTGACTGACGACCGTCAACGGTCTGACCGTATCCGTGCCATCCGTGTAATCCGTGGTAAGTAATTACTTTGCGATTATGCTTATGAATGCACTGCTTTTTGCAGGGCAGGGGGCGCAGACCGCGGGCATGGGCCGCGACTTAGCCGCGGCCTTCCCGGAGTGCCAGGCGCTCTATACTAAAGCCAATGAAGTGCTGGGCTATGACCTGGCGCGCCTTTGCTGGGAAGGACCGGAAAGCGAGCTGCAAAAGTCCACGTATTGCCAACCGGCGGTTTTTGTCACCAGCGCGGCGTGCTGGCAAGCTTTGCAACGTGAACGAAAAACATTGGCCATCCATTCGACCGCCGGGCTGAGCTTGGGCGAATGGACTGCCCTGTGGCTTGCCGGAGTTGTTTCCTTTGAAGACGCATTGCGCATCTTGCAAGCGCGAGGGGAGTTCATGCAGGCAGCCTGCGAAGAGCGCGCCGGCGCAATGTTGAGCGTAATCGGGCTTGGGGCGGCTCTCTTGCAAACCGTGGCCAAACAGGCCGGGGTTGAAATCGCCAACTATAATTCGCCCGAGCAAACCGTGCTTTCCGGAGCGCGCGAAGGTATTGAGGCGGTCGAAAAGCTGGTTAAGGAAGCCGGCGCCAAACGCGCCATCCGGCTGAACGTGGCGGGTGCCTACCATTCCAGCTTAATGGCTCCGGCCGCGCGGCGTCTGGAAGACTTCATTCGCGAAGTGCCCATTCAGCCGCCGCGCCTGAGCGTTCTATCCAATGTGACCGGTCAGCCGCACTCTTCTGCTCCCGCTGATATCCGGCGCCAGATGGTGCGCCAGGTTACTTCGCCGGTGCAGTGGGTTGAGTGTGGCAACTGGTTTCGCCGGCAGGGAATAACGCGCTATATCGAGTGCGGCCCGGGCCGGGTGCTCACCGGACTGGTCAAGCGCATCCATCCCGGAACTGCTTTGAACAATGTCCAAGATTGCCCGTCCTTGGACCAAACCTTGGTGGATTTGCCGGTTGCCTGATTGGTGAGGAGGAATTTGGCCATGTTGCTTAATGCTGAAATCAGGCGCGAAGCGCGCCGGCTGAGCAAAACCCTGATAACCATCCGGCGCGACCTGCATCAGCATCCCGAATTAGGATTCCAGGAACGGCGGACCAGCCGAATTATTGTTGAGATCCTGAAATCCGCGGGACTGGCCCACGTGCAGTCCGGTGTGGCCCAAACGGGGGTTGTCGCTGTTCTGCGCGGGGGGCGACGGCGCGCTTCGCATACCGTGGCTTTGCGCGCCGATATGGATGCCCTGCCGATCACCGAGGCCAGCCAGGTTCCCTATAAATCGCAAACGCCGGGCGTCATGCACGCCTGCGGACACGACGCGCACGTAGCCATTTGCCTGGGCGCCGCCATGATCCTTAAAAAAATCCAGACCCGTATTCCGGGCAATGTTAAATTCATTTTTCAGCCGGCGGAGGAACTGGTCAGCCGCAGCGGCGCGCGGGCCATGATCCGCGCCGGCGCGCTTGATAATCCGGATGTGGAAGCGATCTTTGGCCTGCACGTCAATCCCCGGAATCCCTACGGCCTGATCGGAGCAAGCGCCGGGCCCATCATGGCCGCGGCGGATGTGTTCACCATCACGGTGCATGGGAAAGGCGGACACGGCGCGCACCCGGAACATTGCAGCGATCCCATCCTGATTGCGCACCAGATCTACGGAGGCATCCAGGGGATCGAGCGCAACCTGGCTGGTCCGGATGTCCGGGTAATATCAGTTTGTTCGCTCCATGCCGGCACGGCTTTCAACGTTATTCCCGACACGGCCGAAATGATGGGAACCGTGCGCACTTTCGACGCGCGCGTCCAGGCGGAAATTATCCGGCGTATGCGCGCCGTG
Organism: Lentisphaerota bacterium; assembly: GCA_016182435.1. Next base: position 2,226 of record JACPGN010000310.1, read on the forward strand.
GTGAAAGGCGCGGCGGCAACGCACGGCGCCCGGTGCGACCTGGTCTATCGCAAGGGCCTGCCGGCCACGCACAACGACGCCCGACTGGCGGAGATTGTCCGCGCCGCGGCTCGCGCGCTGAAAGTGCCCCTGGGCGATAATGTCCTGACGATGGGCGCCGA
>JACPGN010000056.1 GCA_016182435.1 Lentisphaerota bacterium
CATGAAGGTCATGAACGAGATCAAGGCGGAAGTCAAGGGCGTCGTCCGTGAAATACTGGTGGAAAATGCCCACGCCGTGCAGTACGGCCAGCCGTTGTTTAAAATCGAGAAGACTCCATAGCTCTCCCGTTGGAAAGCCAATCATGTTTAACCGCATTTTAATCGCCAATCGCGGAGAAATCGCCCTGCGCATCATCCGGGCCTGCCGGGAAATGGGCGTCAAAACCGTGGCGGTCTATTCCGACGTTGACGAGCATTCCCTGCATGTCCAGATGGCCGATGAAGCCATTTGTATCGGGCCGGCCCCGGCCGCGGAAAGCTACCTCAAAATCGCCAATATCATCAGCGCGGCCGAAGTGGCCGATGTGGACGCCATTCATCCCGGTTACGGTTTCCTGGCGGAAAACGCGCACTTCGTCCAGATCTGCGAAAGCTGCAACATCACCTTCATCGGCCCGACCGCCGACAATATCCAGAAGATGGGCGACAAAGCCGTGGCCCGCGTCACCATGCGCAAGAGCGGCTTGGCGACGATTCCCGGCAGCGATGGCGTAGTCAAGAGCAAGGAAGAGGCGCTGGAGATTGTCCGCAAGGTGGGCTACCCCGTGCTGATCAAGGCGGTCTCCGGCGGCGGGGGCAAAGGTATGCGCATCGCTCACAACGACGTCAGCCTGGCGCAAGGACTCATGATGGCCGGCGCCGAGGCCGAGGGCGCCTTTGGCAACGGCGAGGTTTATATCGAACGCTACATCGAGAACGCCCGCCACGTGGAAATCCAGATTATGGCCGACCAGCATGACCACGTCGTTCAGTTAGGCGAACGCGACTGCAGCATTCAGCGCCGGCACCAGAAACTGCTGGAAGAATCGCCTTGCCCGGCGCTATCTTCCGACCAGCGGCGGCGCATGGGCCGTCTGGCGGTCCGCGCGGCCGAGGCCATCGGCTACCGCAATGCCGGCACCATCGAGTTTTTACTTGAACCCTCCGGCAATTTTTACTTCATGGAAATGAATACCCGTATCCAGGTGGAGCACCCCGTCACCGAATTCGCCACGGGCTACGACCTGGTCAAGGAGCAGATCAGAGTCGCCGCCGGCGAGCGGCTGTCTTTCGAGCAGAAGGAGATCAATCCCAACGGGCATGTCATCGAGTTTCGCCTCAACGCCGAGGACCCCGCCAATCATTTTGCGCCCTCGCCGGGCCACGTGGAATGGGTGCATTTTCCGGGCGGACCGGGCATCCGGGTGGACAGCCATGTCTATTGCGGCTATGACATCCTGCCCTATTACGACAGCCTGATCGCCAAGCTGATCGTGCGCGGCGATACCCGCGAGGAGGCCATCCAGCGCATGGCCGGCGCCCTGGGCGAGTTCATGATTGAAGGCATCAAGACCACGGCGCCCCTGGGTCGCGCTATTCTGAACAACGCTTTGTTTCGTCGCGGCCAATATCATACAGGCTGGCTGGAACAGTTTATCCAAGCCGGATCAGGCGGGATGACCCCGTGAATTATTATATCAGGTCAATGATAAATTAGGCCTTCGGCAACTTTGCCGTTCTATCGAACGGCCACTACAACGGATGCTGGTGTAGTAGCGGTTCGGTAGAACCGTAAGATTGAAATTCATATACATTAAATTAGGCCGCCAAAGACGGCAACTGTAGCCGGCCTCGTTGAGGCCGGTCCGGGGTCGACGACCCCGGCTACAACATTGTCCACCGGAGGCGGATCCGCCTTTGGCGGAAAATTTATAGACCTGCACGTAGAGGAAGAGGAGGATAGCTATGCTTGAAAGGAAACGCCCGACCGGCACTCAAAGCGAAACCAGCGCTCGCGCCGCCGAGCAGGAGATTGTGGAGGAACATGGCGAGGAAGGCACCGACCTGGGCGCCATTCGCATCCACAATAGCGTGATTGCCACGATCGCGCGCGTGGCGGCGCTCAAAGTTCCCGGCGTCGTTGAACTGAGCGGCTCGTTTGCCGAAGGGCTGGCCAGCATGGTGAGCAAGGCCTCGTTCGATCGGGGCATACGGGTTGACATTGCCGACCAGAAGATCAACCTGGAGTGTCATATTGTGATCGCCTTCGGCGTGCGCATCACCCAGGTGGCCTGGCGCATCCAGAATGAAGTCCGCAAAGCCATTGAAGATATGACCGGCAAGAAGGTGGGCGCGATTAACGTGATCATCCAGGGGGTCAAGACGCCGGAACCAATGCCATCGCCAAATTCGAAATCTAAATAATACCAAGGGAGGGGCAAATAACATGAGCATATTGCATGGTCTGATCAAGTGCGTGCTTTCAGTGGGGCTGCTGATTCTCGGCGTCCTGCTGCTGGCCAACGTATTCGACTTTCACCCGAGCGTGGGAGATTTCCTGATCACGGACAAGTGGGGGAAGTTCCTGGTGGGAGTTTCCGCCATCTTCCTCGTGCTGCTCTACTGGCTGACGGCCCTGCCGCTCAAGGAGGAGCAGTTCCTTACGTTTGAGAACGAGGGCGGGTCGGTCAGCATCAGCGTGAAGGCCATCAATGAATTTCTCGCCAAGCTCACCGATGAATTTGCCGGCATCAATCGCCTGCGCCCCCAGGTGGCCGCGACGCGCGATGGGCGCGTCGAGGTGCGCCTGGACGTAAGCGTCAAGGCTGGAACCAAGGTCCAGCAGTTGTCCCAGATCCTCCAGCAGCGCGTCCGGGAAAGCCTGCGCGATAATCTCGGCATTGCCGAAGTTCAGGCCGTCAAGGTGAATGTGAGCGCGATCGCCGCGGGCGAGTCCTCGCCCGCCCACGCCGCCGACTGGCCGGAAACGTAAATTCAGGAATTCTTGCTGGCTATGCGCTGCCCGAAATGCGGACATCTTAACGATAAGGTCATTGACAGCCGGGGCGCCCGCGAAGGCAACGTCATCCGCCGCCGCCGGGTCTGCCTGCAATGCGAGCACCGCTTTACCACCTACGAGGAAATCAGCAAGACGCAGTTGCGCGTTATCAAGCGCGACGGCCGGCATGAGGAACTCTCCCGCAACAAGTTGATCAGCGGGATCACCCGCGCCTGCCAGAAGCGGCCGATCAGCGCCGAGCAGATTGAAACCATGGCCGATTCCATTCTGCGCGAATTGGATAATGAGTTCGACCGCGAAGTGCCCAGCGCGGCCATCGGCGAAAAAGTCATGGAACGCCTGGAAAAACTGGATGACGTGGCCTATATCCGGTTTGCCTCGGTCTACCGGCGCTTTAAGGATGTCAACCAGTTTCTTACCGAGGTCAAAGGCATTATCGGCAAAACATGATCTGGAAAGCGTCAGCAACTTGCGCGCGCGCTGAGCAGGCCCTGGTCAGCTACATAACCGCGGAAATTGAACTCGCCTGCAATCCGGCAGTGCCGGATAGCATTGCCTGCCCGCAGTGCCTTCGGCCCAGCCGATGCAGGCGGGCGGGCAGGCCGGCCGAGGAGGCCGAACCCTCCTCAACCACTGGCGTGTGCCGGCGCGAGTTGGCCGAAGCCATCGCCACTTTCATCACTCACCAGCGCTCTGAGTTTGCCGACGGGCCGCGGCGCGCTTTCTTTGGCCGGGATGGCGCCCTGCCGGCTGAATACCTGCTGCTGCTCATCGGCCGCGCGCTCTGGTCGGTGGGCTGCGAACAAACCGCCCGGCGCCTCCTGGAAGCGCAGCTCCGCGCATTGAATTTGCCGGCTGCCTTTATGGAAGCCGTGTGGGCGCCGGATGCTTCCATGGCGCACTGGTACATTTTATTTTCAACTCGGGCGCTGCGGACCTCCTCGTTGGCGGCTTCCTCGAATGGCGCCCTATGGGTTCTGGATCTGGAACGGATGATCATGCCCGCGCCCGAGAGTCTGGAATTGCTGGCCTTAACGGTCGTGCGGACGGTAATTGACCGCCTGGCGGCCCTGTGGGACCACTGCCAGGGCCACGGGGTTCTGGGACTGCGCCACGCCAAAGCAGTGGCCTCCGGCATGTTGGGTGTGCCGGCCCACAGCGCTAAAGCCGCGGCGCTGGCCGCCGAAATCCGCGCGGAAGTCGAGCGGCGCCTGGCCATGCTGAAAGCCGCCCGCGGCTGGAATCAGATACCCCAAGTCATTATGCTGGATCTGTAAACCTAAGGTGGGGCTATGCCCGCAACCCATTATCCAACACAATATCCAATATTCAACAAGGAATATCCAATAACCAAGTTAAGAGAATCGCAGACAACGTGTAAGGGGGGGGGGTCCTTTCTTCATCATTGGTTATTGAGTGTTGGATATTGGATATTCTTATTACAAAGATACACGCAAAAACGTGTATCTTTACGGGAAAGCGTTTAAAGCGAACGCCCAACGCTCAATGTTGAAATAGGAACATGAATTTGGACTAATATGGCAACCGCTGGTACAGATCCAAAGATAGGCGCCTCATTTCTTAAAATTCGACGTTCGACGTTCGATGTTCGATGTTTGCTTTGTCGGCGGGCATGGTGAGCCGAATACTGAACCCCGAACACTAAACACCTTGCGAATAGTTACCCGTTATGAGCAACAGCGTGTCGCACCATGCCCCCCCCTTCCATCCGATCGAGGAGATTATCCGGCAGATTCGGCGCGGCCGGCTGGTCATCATCGTGGATGACAAGGCCCGGGAAAATGAAGGCGACCTGGTGCTGGCCGCCGAGAAAGCAACCAATTCCGCAATTAATTTCATGTCCCGCTTCGCGCGCGGGCTGATCTGCGTGGCCATGAGCCCGGAGCGTCTGGCGCGATTGAATATCAACAGGATGGCCACCACCAATCAGCCGGACACGTTTCGCACCGCCTTCATGGTATCCGTTGATGCGCGCGAGGGCATCACCACCGGAATCAGCGCTCATGACCGCGCCCACACGATCCGCGTATTGCTGGATGAAAAATCGCGGCCGGCCGATCTGGTCAGCCCCGGTCATGTCTTCCCGCTGGCGGCCCGCGAAGGCGGCGTTCTGCACCGCGCCGGGCATACCGAAGCGGCGCTTGACCTGGCGCGCCTGGCCGGTCTTAAGCCGGCTGGAATCATTTGTGAAATTATGCGGGATGACGGCCGCATGGCGCGCCTGAATGACCTGAGGCGGTTTTCGCGGCGGCATCACCTGGCGATTGCCTCGGTGGCCGACCTGATTGCTTACCGCCGCCGCAACGAGAAGCTGGTCAACTGCATCTCGCAGGCCTCTTTGCCCACGGAATTCGGCGTGTTTAATTTGCGCTTGTACCAATCGGCGCCCGATGGCCGCCAGCACGTGGCCCTGGTGCTGGGCGAGCCGGCGCGGGATTCTTCCGCCCTGGTCCGCGTTCATAGCGAATGCCTCACCGGCGATGTATTCGGCTCGCTGCGTTGCGACTGCGGCGCGCAACTGCGCGCCGCCCTGAAAAAGGTCGCGGAAGCGGGGGCCGGCGTGGTCCTTTACATGCGCCAGGAAGGGCGCGGCATCGGGCTGGCCAATAAAATCCATGCCTACGCCCTGCAGGAGCAAGGCCTGGATACGGTGGCAGCCAATCGGCGCCTGGGTTTCTCGGACGACCTGCGCGACTACGGGACGGGCGCCCAGATTCTCTCGGACCTGGGCCTCAAAAAAATCAGGCTGATGACTAATAATCCCCGTAAAGTCATCGGCCTGGAAGGCTATGGCATCCGGATTGTGGAAAGAATTCCTGTCATTTCGCCGGCTAATCCCTATAATCGCAAATACCTGGATACCAAAAAAAGGAAACTGGGGCACTGGCTGTAAAGAGATGACCAGACGACGGACGCCAGACGCCAGACGACAGACGACGGACGCCAGACGACGGACCGGAGAAGACAAGATTCCCTGCCAGCATCCGTGTCAATCCGTGTTCATCCGTGGTAAGAATCTTCGCATAAAACACCAAAACAGAAAGGACAGAACATGAAAACCAGGGAAATCGCAGGCAACCTGTTGGCCCAGGACTTGACCTTCGGCATCGTGATCAGCCGGTATAACGACCTTTTCACTCAGCAGCTCCTGCGCGGCGCGCTGGACTGCTTCCAGCGGCACG
>JACPGN010000309.1 GCA_016182435.1 Lentisphaerota bacterium
AGCAAGTGCCGGGCGATTTCCTCAGTGTCGGCAATGAAGGGGCCCACAAACGCCCGTATCCGGCCCGGGCGCGAGAAGCAATAACCCTGGATCACTCCGGCGTCGTTGCGGTAAATAAAACAGCCGCCGGGACTATCCGCCCACAGCTTGCGCAGAATGGCGCCGCGCTCGAGGAAGGCGGCCGCGTCGTAGCGGATCAATTCCGGTAAATCCGTTTCCAGCGCCAGCCCCACGTGCTGAGGGTCATAGCTCTTGCCCGCAAACTCGGCGAGCTCAAATACGGAACGCCAGAGGCGGTAGGAATTGACGTAGCCCACGGCGCCGTAGACCGTGCTGCCCATCGGCGTGGCATCCAGCCCGTTAATTACTTTGCCTTGCTCCAGCGCGTAGCGCGTGCACGCCTGCATCATGGCATTGGCAATACCTTGCCGGCGCGCCTCCGGATGCACCAGGATCATGCCGATCCAGGTATTGTTCCGGCCGAGCGGCAAAACCGATGAAGTAGCCAAGGGGATATTAAAATCCGTTCCCTTGAGCCGCGCTACGAAGGAACCGTGCTTGTCCAATCCGATCATGCGCCGGATATCAACAAAAGTCTGGTTCCAGCCGGCGCGCATGGTCAGGAGATGCATCGTGGCGTGCTCCCGGCCGATTTCTTCCAGGTGAAAAACTCCCGTGTTCACCACTTTCTGGTCGGAGGGTAAATCCACGCGCAGGGTAGGGGGCACGCTGACCTGGTTTTTCTTGCCGCTACGCGCCACGATTTCCACTTCGCGCTCGGGCGCGAAGGCGTCGCCCCTGGGATTGTTCAGCCGGAAACAGCCATAGAGCGCGTCTACCTCCGGATCCTGGCCGAGTACAATCTTGCTGGTGCGGGTCGGATCGGCATTGCGGGGCAGGCGTTTCATGATTTTTTCTCCAATATGCCGGTATCCACCATGTGGATGGCCGCCACGGGGCACACCTCCACGCAAGTTGAACAGGCGCTGCACTTCTCGCGGTCTATGCGGCTCTTCTTGTCCACGATGGTAATGGCATTGCAATGGCCCACCGCTTCGCACAGCGTGCAGCCGGTGCATTTGTCAAGGTCCACCTCGGCATAGCCGCTGTGCAAGGTGAGTTTGTCGGCTGAGGTAATCCGGCCGACCGCCAGGTCGCGGAAATCACGGCAGCTCCGGTAAGCGTGCCGCTCCATGAAGTCGCTCAGCCCTTTGAGCCAGCGGGGCAGGAAATCGAATCCCTTGAGCATCGTCTCGGTGCAGACGCCAATCAAGTCGGCGCCGCACATGATCATCTGGATGGCATCGCGCGCGCCGGCAATGCCGCCCGTGCCCAGGACCGCTACGCCCGCCCCCGCCTTGCGGCGGATTTCGAACACGTCGCGCAGGGCCAATGGTTTAATCCAGGGGCCGGAAAAACAGGCCAGGGTGGGCTCGTCCTGCAGGCGATAGGGCCCTTGTTTTACATTTTCAATGTCGAAGTCGGCAATCGCCAGACGGTTGGCAACCGAACATACGCAATCAGCTCCTTTATCGTAACAGGCCTTGGCCACCTCGGCGATCCGCCCGCCTTCCGGGGTAATCTTCACAAACACCGGGATTTTGACCGACTGCTTGACGGCCTCGGTAATCATGCCGACGACCGTCGCGTTCTGGCCCATGCTGGCGCCGGTCTGTTCCGTCCGCGACGCTTCGGTCATGGCCACGTTGAACGACATGTTAGGACAGCACATGTTGAGCTCAATCACGTGGGCGCCGGCGGCTTCCGCCTGCTGAGCCATCTCGATCCAGCCCGTCAGGCCGGGCTTGTCGCCGATATAGGTGATGTTGGCAAATAAGATCAGGCGGCGCGTCAGATTCCGGCTTTCCTGCAGCAGGCGCAGGCAATCCTTAAAAGTCAGCCGTTTCTCGGCGGTGAACGCGTGGTAGGCTTCCTTCTTGAAATAGCGATAGCGCGGCGGCAGGCTGATGTAAGGCTCCGGATCGAAGGCCAGCTTCAGGCTTGCGCCCGCCCAGCCGCAGGCCTCGGCCAGGACCAGTTGTTCTTTCCATTTGACGGTCGGGCCGGAAGCAACGATGAACGGGTTGGGAAACGTGACTGAGCCGACTTTAACGGCCAGCCGGGGATCATCCGCTTTCGGGGGCTTGGAAGTTTTTCGCATGGTATCCTTTTTTTTGTTGAGCCATTTAGATGCAAAGGCGCAATAGATATACTACTTTCCGACGAATTGCAATTCGAAATGACTGCCCGCGATCCGAAGGAATGCGCCGAGGAACAAAATCGTGGCGGTAGCAATATTCAGGAGTGGCGGCGCCACGGAAGACTTCGTTTCCTACGCATAGTGGATCGCCAGGCGCACTTGCTTGAGCAGGAGCTTGTCGGGCGGAATAGCCGCGGGCCGGGCGGAGACTTCCAGCGTATTGACGCCCTTCTGCAGCGATGAGACCGGATGGGCGTACCAGCCCTGATTGTCGTTCGCGTCGCCGTGGTTCACCCAAGGGACTTCATTGTAGCTCTCGTCCTTCATTGCGAAAGGTTTTCCTTCGGTGAGGGGCACGCCGTTGAGGGACAACGCTACACGGGCGATATCAACATCGGGCGCCCATTGCGCCTGCAGCGTGACCTGGGCGGCTTTCGCCGGGTCGTCAGCCACCTCGAAAGAAATGATGGCCGTGGAACAGCCGCACTCCGTGCTCAGCCGCACGGGCAGCGCGGCGTCATCGCCAAACATGTCCACCCAATAGGTTTTATCCAGCCGTCGCAGTCGGCCCGGATCGCCGATGTCATGGAGGGTATCCTCGGGGACAAGCCGCGCGGGCTGGCCGGGCTGCCCATAGTTGCGGTTGTCATCATAGAAATGGTTGAAGAGATACATCCCGTCCGCGCCGGCGTCCCAGTAGCGCTGGGCGGTGGCGCGAATGATTTCTTTCTTGCTCTGTCCCGGCAGGGCGTTCTCAATGCAGCCGAAGACGGGAACGCCGTAGTCATGGCCCAGACTGGTCCACTCGCCGATCGGGAAAGAAAACGGTTTTGTGCCGAACCCGGCGATGAGCAGATCGAGCGATCCCTCGCGCAGCCATTGGCCCACGTCGAGCCCCAGGTTGAGCGCTTCCGCCGGCGAGTTGGGCACGCGCGTGGCCAGGAGGACGCTCTTCCCCCGCTCTCGGCCCCACTGATCCAGCCACTGGCGCGCCTGGCGGACAAAATCGGTCATGACCGGGGCATTAGCGCGCTGCTGCGTTTTGAAGAATGGCGGAGTGCGTCCCCAGTCGAACTCGATCCCGTCGAGGTCATACCGCCGGCACGCTTCCTGAACCAGGCGCAGGAAGTAGTCGCGGACCTCCTTCTGACCAAAATCGAAGGCGGCCCACGCGCGGAAATCGGCGGGTTTTGGGTTTTCGTTTTGGGGGAACAAGGCCGCCTTCCCCGCTTCGACCGCCTGGGCCAAGGGATGCTCCTCAACTTCGCCGCGCAACCAGGGAAGAAAATTTCGCTCGAACCAGTCGCGGTCTATCCGGCCCTGGAGCAAGTGCAGGTTGCGCATGCGAAACTGCGACCACGTCCAGCTTCCCCGATGCAACATGGGATGCTGGTCGTTCATGCGGAAGGAATAGAAGAACTCCATGCCGTTCGCGTGCGCATAGTCCACGACGTGCTTGAGCGGGTCCGGACCCAGAGCGCGGGTATTCTCGGCGGGAAACTCACAGTTCGGCGCGCAGACATAGCCGCAGTAGAAAATGCCGTCCACTTGCGTGCCTTCGAGTTTCCCTTTCATGCGCTGGCCGAGCAAGTCATCCGCGGTTTCCAGGCGGCGAGGCATATCCCCGCAGCCGGAGTATTCTCCGCGGAGCCACTCGGCGCCCGGGGAATTATAGTTGGCCGGCAGCAGCAGATCCTCGCCGTCATTGTTCCAGAGGATTCGCCGCTTCCGCTTGCGTAATGCTTCGCGCGTGAGCATAAGGGAACGCTCCTTTCCAGGAGCAAATGCAAATGGAAAGCCCTCGGAAAAGCAAGCTGGAAATAGAGTTTGCGTGTTGGTAGGAGTTTCGACAGGATAGTGGGTGCCAAAACCCCCGCGCAGGGAATTCCATTATGAAACCGAATGTGTTGTTGATCTGCGTGGACCACTGGCCCGGCCCCCTTATGCAAGCCATGGGCCACGAACGGATCCTGACCCCGACCTTGAATCAGCTCGCCCGCAACGGGGTGCTGTTCACCCAGGCGTATTCGGCGACGCCGACCTGCATTCCCGCCCGCCGGGCATTGATGACCGGTACGACGGCCAGAACACATGGGGATCGTGTTTTCAAAGAGCGCCTGGAGATGGATCCGAACCTTCCCACCCTGCCGCAAGTATTCCGGGAGGCCGGATATCAGACTTACGCCGTGGGCAAACTGCACGTCTTCCCGCAGCGCGCGCGCATCGGTTTCGACGAGGTGATTCTCAACGAAGAAGGCCGTCATCATTTATGCGGCGACCGGGACGACTTTGAGCGCTTTCTCGATCGGGAAGGATATGCGGGCCAGGAGTTAACCCATGCCATGGGCAACAACGAATACTGCGCGCGGCCCTGGCATCTGCCGGAATACTGCCATCCCACGAACTGGACAACGCGGGAAATGTGTTACGCCATTCAGCGCCGCGATCCAACGCGCCCGGCTTTCTGGTATTGTTCCTATGCCGCCCCGCATCAGCCGGTGACTCCGCCGCGCGACTATTGGGAGATGTATCGCCAGTCAGGTGTGGACGAGCCTTTTATCGGCGAATGGGCCAAGGACCCGCACACCTGGCCGTATGCGCTCAAGCGGCACCAGGACAAATTTTCGGAAATGCGTCCCACCGACATGCGGCTCGCCCGCCTGGGTTTTTACGCGCAATGCACGTATATTGATCACCAGATGCGTCTCCTGATCGGAACCCTGCGCGAGGCCGGTTTGCTGGATCATACGATCGTCATGTTCGTGTCCGATCACGGCGATATGCTGGGCAATCATAACCTCTGGTGCAAGCCGCCGATGTTCGAATGGTCGGCCAAGATTCCCATGGTGCTCATGCCCACGGCCGCCTAT
>JACPGN010000062.1 GCA_016182435.1 Lentisphaerota bacterium
CACCAGCCTGCATGACTGGCTATGCGGCATGCAGCACAATCTGCCGCCCATCGAGCACACCATCACCTATGGCGCGGTAACCTTCATTGTGCGCAAGATCCGGCGCTCGCGGATTCACGAAGCCGTGGTGGAAAAACGTTCCCAAATCCAGCCGCCGGTGATGCCCGGATAATTGTTTCAGTTCGTATGAGGAGCAGCCATGCCAGCGCAAGTAGAATTGCCCGTTAGCAATCCCAGCCGAGAGGAATTGGCTTTCTCCAGGCGGCTGGCTGTTTTGCTCTCCTGCGCCGCCTGCCCCGGCGCCGGACACTTTGTGCAACACCGCTGGATCACAGGCACATTATTCATTCTGGCCTTTCTGGTCTGTCTGGTCATGCTGGTCATTTCGGTTGTAGGACCGCTGATGACAAATTTGCGAATAACGCTTGACCTGGCTGAGCACGGCAGTAGCGAGAGCTTGCGGGCGATTTCATTGTTCAGCATGTTGGGCTGGTTCGGTCTGGCCCTGCTGGTCTACCTGGTTGCCCTGGTGGATGTTATCGCCTATGCCCGCCGGCAATCCCAGCGGCGGCTGGCCGAGAGTCGGAAGAACCTGGAACAGCCATGAAAACAAGAAACCATGAAGAATGTCCACGCCAACAAAATTCCAAAATCCAAATTCCAAGGAAATGCAATCAATGACGGCAAAGGTTAAAAGCGGAAAAAAACCCAGGTTTTTTTTCTAACCGGTCAGTCTTGTGGGCTGATTGTCATTCCCGACCTGATCGGGAATCCAGAAATATCCCTGGCCTGTGGCCGGGCAGGCAATGCTGGATTCCCGCTTTCGCGGGAATGACGGCATTGAGGTTCACAACCTACCCACAAGACTGAGGCCTTACTTTTTTTTGTTTTCATTGGAATTTGACTATTCCTTGAAATTTGGATTTTGGAATTTAATAGATTGCGGGCATAAGCCCACCTTAGCCGGAACAAGCAATGGACATTCTTAATTTTGATTATGTCGTGATCGGCAGCGGCATCGCCGGGCTGATGTCGGCCATTCATTTGGCGCGCCATGGCCGGGTGGCGATCCTGACCAAGAAGGACAGCGCCGAGAGCAACACCAATTACGCCCAGGGCGGTATTGCCTGCGTGGTAACCTCGAATGACAGCCTGGAGGAACACGTCCGCGACACCCTCGCCGCCGGCGATGGCCTGTGCGATGAAGCCGTCGTGCGGACCATCATCAGCGCGGGTCCGGCGCGCATTGCCGAATTGGAAGGCTTCGGCCTGAAGTTCAGCGAGCGCGCCGACTTGCCCGGCGCGGGATATGACCTCGGCCGCGAAGGCGGCCACTCGCGCCGGCGGGTCTTGCACTGCGGCGATATTACCGGCCGGGAAGTGGAGCGGGTGCTGCTTGACCGCGTGCGCGCCGAACCGACGGTTACGATCCTGGAGCATTGCATGGTCATTGACCTAATCACCACCGGCTGGCTGGGCGAGAGCGGGAGCAACCGGTGCGTGGGCGGCTATTTTCTCAATACCCGCACGGGGGCCATTGCGGCTTTTTGCGCGCCGTTCACCGTGCTGGCCACGGGCGGCGGCGGCAAGGTCTATCTCTACACCACCAATCCCGATATCGCCACCGGCGACGGCGTGGCCCTGGCCTGGCGCGTGGGCGCGCCCATCAAAAACCTGGAGTTCATCCAGTTCCATCCCACTTGCCTGTATCATCCGGAAGCCAAGTCGTTCCTGATCAGCGAGGCGGTGCGGGGCGAAGGCGCGCGTCTGGTCAACGCGCGCGGCGAAGGGTTCATGGAACGCTATGACCCGCGCGGGTCGCTGGCGCCGCGCGATATTGTCGCGCGCGCAATTGATAATGAAATGAAAGTCAGCGGAGAACGCTGTGTCTACCTCGATATCCGCCATAAGCCGGTTGAATTTCTTAAAGCGCGATTTCCCAACATTTACCTGACCTGCGCGCGGTTCGGGATTGATATGGCGCGCGACCTGATCCCGGTCGTGCCGGCGGCGCATTACTTCTGCGGCGGGGTGGCCGCCCAAGTGGATGGCTCCACGGCCGTGCCGGGCCTCTACGCCTGCGGGGAAGTGGCCTGCACCGGAGTGCACGGCGCCAACCGCCTGGCCAGCAACTCGCTCCTGGAAGCCCTGGTCTGCGCGCATGCTCTCTCCCAGACCATCGGCGGCTTGCCCCGCTCCGCCCAGCGGCTTGAAGTCCCCACCTGGCAGCCAGGCAAGGCCGTGCCCAGCGACGAGGCGATTGTCATCGAGCATAATTGGAATGAAGTGCGCACCTGTATGTGGGATTATGTGGGGATCGTGCGCACTAATAAGCGTCTGGAGCGCGCGCGCTCCCGCATCGGCAACCTGCGCCGCGAGATTCAACAATATTATTTCGATTACCTCGTAACCTCCGACCTGCTGGAGCTGCGCAACATTGCGGCCGTGGGCGAACTGATCGTCCGCTCCGGCCTCCAGCGCCAGGAGAGCCGCGGGTTGCATTATACCCTCGACTACCCGCAAAAGGCCGCCACCACGCCGGCGCAAACCACGATAATCTGCGATCCACCGGGCGGCCGCGGCCACAGTCCCAACAACGGCTGAGCTGCCAAGCACCGCAACCGGATTTAAAGAATCCGTGACGGGATAAACCGGCTACAGATGGAAAGGCTAACGACTTTGACGGGATATTTTACAAAACTTCAATCTGAAAAGGTTTGTTCCGAGCCGCTTGTTGCCTGGACTCAGTTCGGTCCCGGAAGCGCAGGCTATTGCGAAATCGTCAAGTACCATCCCGCGAATCCCGATTGCGTCATCATGTCGCCGGACATGTACAACAACTACGGCTCCTGGGACAACGGGGCCACATGGCAAACCGTCAACGATTGTGATGGAACAAGTTTGGGGATCAGCAGAATGCGTGATATCTGTTTTTCATCGCAAAACCCGAAATACGGACTGGCAATTGACGAAAGAGGCCTGCTGTGGGCGACGCATGATTCCGGCCGCGCCTGGAAGCGAAAACATGATTTCCCTGCCCGCGGCGTCTGCTCGGTGATAACCTTCGATCCGGCGGACGATCGGATTATCTACGTCGGGGGCGGCAATTTCTGGAACGTGAAATGGAACAGGCGGACAATGAATTTTCCGCGTCGTGAAATACCGACGCCGACCGGCCATGATGCGATAGTGAACGATTTTGAAGTATCGCTTCAGGAAATGTACCGGTCCGCGCCAAGTCCGAACGATTCGTCCGGTTTTGATCCATCCCGTTATTCGAGGACTTGTTATGCGCGAATCTCACGCACCGAATACGGCAAACTATGGCGTTCCCTTGACGGCGGGGCAAGCTGGCAGCCGATAAACAACGGAATTCCCGAAGACGCGGATATCGGGAAAATCCTCTTTCATCCACTGAATTCCGCAACGCTTTATATGGCTACCAATTACGGCCTGTATAAAAGCGATGATCAGGGCGAAAAATGGACGAATACGGGAACGAATCTGCCGCACAATATGTTGCGCGACTTGGCGGCGAATTTTGACGCGAAAACCGGCAGATTGATATTGACCGTAATAGATCAGGTGTTCTGGAATGACGATAACAACGGCGGAACCGTCTCCACGGGCGGAGTGTTCCGAAGCAATGACGAAGGACAAACATGGAAATCGCTAAACAGCAACCTGTATCTTGATCTTACGAAAATGGGCCCCTATGTGGCGGCCTCGTATTATTCAGCCATAGCGCGCTGGTTCGGTATCCCGGTCGAGGAAGCGAAGATGAAATATCCGAATCCGCCGGAAAAAGCGCTTCAAAACTTCAATCACCTGTTGATCGACCCGTCCAACCCCGAACGAATCTATCTGGGGCACAACGCCGCGCACGATATCTCGTTTCACGCCGGCGATCTGTGGAAAACTGAAAACGGAGGCAAACTGTGGATCGTCTGCAATCGGATCGGACCGGATTGGCTCGACGTTGACAAAGCTTTCTGGGAAAAGCGCGGCAATCCGACGAATACGAACATGTGTTTCGCGCACTTGCAACGACAGGTCAGCGAAATGCATTATGGCGGCAGAACGGGATGCCGCGCCCTGACCATCAATTCACGGGGCGACCTGATCACCGTCATGGAACAACAAACCCTGCAAAGCAGGGATCACGGCGAGACCTGGCGGCAAATAGACGCCGTTGAAACACATCCGGGCAGCGGCTGCTGGGTGGGAACCGGTTGCAGCAATCTTACCCGTCCGCGATACCACATGGATGCCAGACTAACGGGCCGAAGCCTGCTGTTATGCGGCGAACACGGTTTATGGCAAATGTGCGCGCCCGGCGACAGGACCTTTCCCGGCGCACAGGCCGTCAGACAGATTGTCGGCCAAACCCAGGAAACACAAGGACCGAAATCAATCGCAACAGTGGCCATTCACCCGGAAAACACCGACATCATGTACATGCAGATGTACCGTCAGGAGCATGCCGGCCATGTGCGCAAAACCGCCGACGGCGGCAAAACCTGGGAGAACATATCGCAGCCGATCAAATTTTCCATATCCATCGCCACTGACCGAGTGGCGACCCACGCGTTGCTTATCGAAAAAAACAATCCGAACCACATGTATTTCTGCGTTCCTTCCCTGGACAAGTTCACGGGCGTCAGAGCATGTTCCGGGTTTAACGAGTTCGGCGTCTACCACAGCGCCGACGAGGGAAAGAGCTGGAAGCGCGTCAACAACGGATTGCCGGCGGAAGCCAATGTGACTCACCTCTGTTTCGATCCATACGATCAAGGAACCATCTACGCCGCTTTGCTCAAAAGTAACGATACAAAAACCAAAGGCGGCCTGGGCCGCACGAAAAACAGGGGCGTTTCATGGACGGCGCTGCCTCTTCCGGCGGAGATTGAATCGGTGAACGATGTGCATATGGACGCCAGGAACGGAAAAGTTTATATAGCCTGCGGGGTAAGCGAGGGAGCGACGGAATCCGGAGGCCTCTGGATGAGCAACGACAGGGGTTTGACTTGGACAAAGCTTTTTCACATGCCGTTGGTGTTTCGGGTAAACACTTCTCCATGCGATCCCGACAGGATTGCCGTTTCGGCGGGTGAAAATTCGAAGATAAAGAATTTGAATCCGGGCGTATACATCTCCCTCGACGGCGGCGGCACATGGCGCAAATCGAATCATGGACTCGGACAACCATACTGGGTGGTTGACCTGCAATTCGATCTCGTTAATCCGGAGGTCATATGGTGCGGTCTCGTTGGCAGCGGCTGGTATAAGGGAATAATTACCCTCGACTACCCGCAAAAGGACGCCGGCGCGCCGGCGCAAACCACGATAATTTGCGATCCACCGGGCGGCGGCAGTCCCAATAAGGGCTAATTGGAGCAGAATTGCGCCTGACCACACTTTGGAAAGTGTGGTCACTGGGTGTTATATGAGAATGAAACAGCGATTCACTAAAGAAAAAGCTAAGATTGCCGCGGAAATCAGGAGCCTCTACCAGCGCGGCGAGCCGTTAAATCTAACGGCCATGAAACGGCAACAGCCGCGGCTAATCAAAGCCGTTTACGGCATCAGACCGTTTTGGGGCTGGAAACAGGCGCTGGAAACTGCGGGAATTGATTATAAGAAAATCAGCATCCAACTCTGCGATTACGTCACATGCCACATCTGCGGACGGAAAATGCGCCATCTATGTAGCCATTTGCCCAGGGTTCACGGTGTTTCATCTGAAGAATACAAAATAGATTATCCTGATGAGGGGATATTCTGTGAGAGTACCTTGGCTCTCTTTTGCCGAAGGAGCCGAAAACATCAGAAACATTGCCGCTTACGCCACTGGGAGCCACTGTGGACTCCGGAATATGCATTAGACCGACTCGCCGAGTTGCATCGCAAGGGTAGGCCTATGCATTTGAATGCCGTGCATGAGGTGGATGCGACTCTTATTCAGCAGTGCTTTAACTATTTCGGCGCCTATGATGAGTCAATTCGCAGAATTGGACTCAACCCGACAGAAATACGCCGACATACAAACGGTATTGCCCCGCCGAAACAGGAAGTGGTCGATTTTATCCGAAAACGGCACGCACAAGGCAAGTCATTATCTCTAACCCAAACATTGAGAGAAGAAGGTCGAATGCCGGGCTTCTACTCGGCAATCCTGAGGCACTTCGGCAGTTGGCGCAATGCCGTAGAGACCGCCGGATATGACTATGTCAACCTGGTCAAGCGGGCGCAGAAGTATCGCGCTAAACATGAGCTAATTACTGCAATTTGCGATCGCCACCAAAAGAAACGTCCGTTGAACTGGCGCGGACTGCATGCTGGGACTGATGCGGATCAAACGCTCTATAGAACGGGAGCAAGGCTGTTCGGCACCTGGGAAAAAGCTATTAGAGCTGCCGGGTTGAGTTTTAAGTCCATATCTATATCTCGGATGAAGTATCCGGACAAGCAAGCTGTGATCAAAGCAATCAGACAACGTGCGCAACAGGGATTGCCAGTCTTGAGCAGCAGAGGCCCAATGACTGAGCGCGCTCTGAATCGCGCCATCTACCGATTTTTTCGATCATACCCCTTGGCTAGGAAGGCGGCCGGCGTCCCACACGGCTATCGTGCGCGCAAGGCAAAGTAGGTTGTCAATGTTTGCCATGACCACTTGCGGCTACTTGTTCTGCGATCCCGGCGTCGCGATCATCCTGGCCGATCTGTTCCGGGAAAATTACGAGCTGATCTTTCCCCTGGCCTGCGGAGTCAAGCTGGAGACGTTCCCGACCTTCACGGCGCAAGGCGGCTTCAATATCGAGGGCCTCCGCCGGCGGCTGATGAGCGAGCCCATTGGGAAAAAATCGTCTGCCTCAATTTTCCGAACAATCCCGCGGGCTACACTCCGCCCATTTCCGAAGCGCGCGCGCTCTGCGCGGAGCTGCGCGCGGCGGCGCGTCCGGACCACGGCGTATATGTTCGCTCTGCCAGTCTCTATTGAAGGTCGGCAAGACGCGTCACCTTCCCGTCACGGGCTTCCTGCCTCGACCGCCTGATGATTTCACGGAAACGTGGATCGTTGAGCAGTCGATACTCAAGGTACTCGTCTTCATCGCCGAAACCTGTGAGAACGGCAACGTGCCGTCCGTGACTGGTGATGACGATATCCTGCCGCGCGGCTTTCTTGACGTAGGCCGACAGGTTGTCCTTCATCTCGCTCAGCGGTGTCGTAATCATGTGGTTTTTCTCAATGGGCAGTTGGGCCTGTACGCGGAGCGCTGACTACAGCCACGGCCTCGATCTCAACGAGGTACTCGGGCTGAGCGAGGCCACTGATGAATAGGAGCGTGTTCGGAGGGAACGGGTCGCTGAGGTAGCGGTTCCGGACACGACGAAATGCTTCCAGTTGGCTGCGGTCGGTCAGATAGGTGGTCATCTTGACGATGTCATTCAGACTGCCGCCGAGCTCATTCAGAATGGCCTGTAGATTCTCGAAGGCCTGTTGGGTCTGGGCCTCGATGTCGTCTTCCCCCACCAGGTTGCCCAACCGGTTGAGAGCGACTTGGCCGGCGATGTATACGGTGTCGCCGACTCTCGCCACGTGAGAGTAACCCACGCCCACTGTGGAGTGTACACTCTTCGGCTGGATAATCTCAGGGGCCATCGTTTCCGATCTCCTATCTTCTCGAGGTAAGGCAGGCGCTGGAAGCGCATGCCGCTTGCGCGACACTTTGGCTCCAACGAGTTGTTAGGCGGCGCTCCGCGCCGCCGCAACTCGTTGGCCTTGCAACTCTGTTGGCCGCCATCTTCATTTCTTGAATAGGTCTGCGTGCGTGCCGGTACGCTCCAGTCGT
>JACPGN010000034.1 GCA_016182435.1 Lentisphaerota bacterium
GCCGGAATCCCCACCGCTTTCAGGATCAACCCGGAATAGAAATCCACGTTCGGATAGAGATTGCGCTCGACAAAGTATTCGTCCTTCAAGGCCAGTTCCTCGATTTGGAGGGCAATATCAAAGAGCGGGCTGGCGATGCCCGGCTTTTTGAGCAGTTTATGACAGGCCTGCTTGAGAATCCGGGCGCGCGGATCGAAACTCTTATAGACCCGGTGGCCAAAGCCCATCAGCCGCTCGCGGGTGTTCCGGTTCTTGGCGCGGTCAATAAAAGTCCTGGGATCAGTGCCCGTGGCCAGGATATGCTCGAGCATATGGACAACTTCCTGATTGGCGCCGCCATGGCGCGGGCCCCAGAGCGCGGAAATCCCCGCCGAAATCACCGCATAAATGTTGGCCAGGCTGGACCCGACCAGACGCACGGTGGAGGTGCTGCAGTTCTGCTCGTGATCGGCGTGCAGGATCAGGAAGAGCTCCACAGCCTGCACGATATCCGGGTCCTGCCGGTAATCCTTGACCGGCGAGGAAAACATCATGTTCAGAAAATTCTCGACGTAGCGCAGCTTGAAGGAAGGATAGACCGTGGGCTCGCCGATGGATTTTTTGTAGGAAAAGGCCGCAATGGTGCGCACTTGCGAGATAAGGTTGGCCATGAACTGTTCTTCGGCTTCCCGATCAAGGTGATCGGGCACGGGATAAAAAGTGGAGAGCGAAGCCACCATGGTGGCCAGGATGCCCATGGGGTGCGCGTATTTCGGAAAGGCCACGAAAAAGTGGCGCATGTCTTCGTGGATCAGCGACGATATATTCAACCGGTTGGAAAAGACGGCCAGCTCATCTTTGGTCGGCAACTCGCCATGAATCAGGAGATAGGCGGTTTCCACGAACGTGGATTTTTTGGCCAGCTCCTCAATGGGATAACCCCGATAGAGCAGCGCGCCTTTCTCGCCATCAATGTAAGTCACCCGGCTCAGGCAACTGCCGGTGTTGGCCAGGCTGGTGTCGAGCGTAATCAGGCCGGACTGCTCGCGCAGTCCGGTAATATCAATGGCCCGTTCGCCCTTGCTGCCCTGGACAATTCCGAACGAGCGCTCTTTCCCGTCTATAATAAGTTTGGCGGTGTCGGTCATGGTAATATCGCCAAATGCTGATAGTTAATGGCCACTGGCTGAGCCCCTCACCCAGCGCCGCTCGGCCAACGCTGCCAAGCGGCGCCTTCGTGCCAATCTGTGCAAGAATATGAAACCAGCTTGGCGTTCGCAAGGGCAAAAAAACCCGGCAACGACTGATGCCGGCAGCATCATTTTTCCTCTGGATTCCATCGGCGCCCTGGACTATGCTTGAGGGCGATGAATACTCAGCCTCCGCTTTACCCGTTGATGTTCCAGCCGGTCTATAAGCATTATCTATGGGGCGGCGACCGCATTGCCCGCCGCTACGGTAGGTCCCTGCCGACGGGTATTTACGCCGAATCCTGGGAAATCACCGACCGCGCCGAGGGCATCAACGTGGTGGTCAATGGCTCCCTGGCCGGCAAGGATATTCATCAATTGACCCAGGCCTACGGCGCGGAACTGATCGGCCGGCCGCTGGAACGTTTCCCTCTGTTGATCAAGCTGATTGACGCTAAAGAGCACTTGAGCGTCCAAGTGCATCCCGACGAAACTACTGCGCCGGCCGTGGGCGGCGAAGCCAAAGCGGAAATGTGGTACGTGCTGGAGGCCGATGCGGACGCCAAAGTGTATGTCGGCTTCCAACCCGGCGTGACCGAAGCTCGCTTTCAGGAAGCCCTGGCTGCCGGTCAGGTTGGTGAGTTGCTCAAGGAAGTGCCGGTGCGTCAGGGCGATGTGATCTATATCCCCGGTGGCTGCGTGCACACGATCGGCCCAGGCTGCCTCATCCTGGAAGTCCAGCAGAACTCCGATACAACCTATCGCGTATTCGATTGGAACCGGGTTGACACGGACGGCAAACCACGCGAACTGCACATCAGCCAAGCCATGAAAGTTATCGCTTGGCAAGGCATTCCGGCAGCTCAACAGCCCACTCTCTCACCACCAGTTGCAGCACCTTCAAAAGGCAACCTGATCATAGAGCGTCTGCGCTCCCCATATTTTCGATTTGAGGAAGTGTTCTTGGCCGGCCATATGGATTGCCCGCTCGACCGGCAGAGTTTTCACGCCTTATTCAGTGAAAAAGGGCTGGTGCGGATTAAGTCGGGCAACGTGCTGGTGGATGTGACCCCGGGAACGACAATGCTCTTGCCGGACTGTCTCAAGGAATACGAAATGGCCAACTTAGACACCACCGGCCCCAGCCGGCTCCTGTGCATCAGTTTGCCGTAAGGCGGGTTATGCCCGCAACCCCAAATACGTTTCGTCCGCCTGTGGTGGAAATGTAGGAGCCTCGCACCGCCGAGGCGATCTTATCTCGCTCGGCGGTCCCCGCATTCTGCTGGGCAAGCTTGCCAGACGAGTCGCGCCAGCGGGGTGGCGCTCCTACAATAAACTTCTACGTAAACATGTCATATGCCTGCCCACCCGCAGGCCAGGGTTTTAACGAAACAATTTAAATGCTCCCCCGCCCCAATCAAATCGCCCGGTTTGTGCCCGCATAGCAGAACGCGCCTATTCCAGGTCGGTGCGCGGCTTAAAGAAGCGCTCCTGAACTGATTCCATGTAGAGATAGATGCCGGGCGTCACAAAAAGGGTAATCACCTGGGCAAAGACCATGCCGCCGACCACCACCAAGCCGAGCGGAATGCGTGAGGCGGCATCGGCGCCGTAGCCCAGGGCAATGGGCATGGCGCCCAGGATGGCGCAGAGGCCGGTCATCAGGATCGGGCGGAAGCGCACCAGGCAGGCGTCAAAGATCGCTTCATAACTGTTCTTACCCTCCGCGCGGCGCTGCACGGCAAAGTCCACCATCAAAATGCCGTTCTTGGTAATCAGGCCGATCAGCACGAACATGCCGATATAGCCGTAAATGGAAAGCTCGCGCCCGAAGGCCAGCAGGGTCAACACTCCGCCAAAAACGGCCACCGGCAGAGTCGTCAGAATGGTGAAGGGATGAATGTAGCTTTCGTAGAGGACGCCCAGCACGATATATTTCAGGAAGATCGCAATCAGAAACAATATGCCCAGACTGGCAATGGACCGCTTGAACTCCAACGCGTCCCCCGCGAACCGGCCGGTGACACCAGCGGGCAGAATTTTGCTCGCCGCTTCCTCAACCTTGCGGATGGCATAACCCAGGGGAACGCGCGGCGGCAGGCTGAAGGAAAGCGTGGCGCATTCCTGCTGTTGGGCGTGCGGCACGTTCTGCGCTCCGGCTTCCTCCTGCCAGTTCACGACCGACTTGAGGGGAACAAGCGCGCCGCTTACGCCCGAGCGCAAGTAGAGCATCGCCAGATCATCCGGCAGCATCTGGTGTTCCTTTTCAACCTCAAGGATAACCTGATATTGGTCAATATCGGTGGTGAACTGCGTCACATAGCCGCCGGCAAACCCAAGCGCTAAGGCCTGCTCGATGGCCTGGGCGGTGATACCCAGCGCGGAAGCGCGATCACGATCAATGGCCACGCTCAAGCGCGGCATGGTCAGCTTGATATTGCTCTGCACCCCGAAGAATCCGGGAATGGCGCGCAACTCGCGTTCCAGTTGCTGCGCGCAGCCATAGACCTGCTCGCGGTCGAGCCCCGTCAGCAAATAGGCATAGTCGCTGCCGATGGCGGTGGATTCGGCCCCGGCGCTGATTTTCAGGACCGGCATGGCTTGCAGGGCGCAGAAACCGAAAGGCAGCACGGCCAACTGGCCGGTGAACTTCTGCACGTAGTGGTCAATTTCATGTTCGCGTTCCCCGGGCGGCTTGAGGCGAATGAAGAGAAACCCCATACTTTGGTCGGCGCCAGGCTGGAACCCGGTGACGCTACCTATGCGGGCCACATCGGGATCGCTGCTAATAATGGCCATCGCCTGCCGTTGAAAGGCCTGCATCTGCGCGGTGGAGGCGCCCTGCGGCATCAGCAGGGCGCCACGAATAAAGCTGCTGTCGCCCTTGGGCAAAAAAGTTTTAGGCAGGACCAGAAAGAGTCCGGCCGTTCCGACGATACAGACTATCCAGGCCAGGAGCGCGAGATATTTCCGTTGTAAAACCCACCTCAGCGCCCGGCCGTAAGACTGCACCAGTTCTTTGATCGTATTGGTGATAAGCTGCTGAAGACGATTGGGCGCTTTGTGGTGGCGGATGATGCGCGCGCACATCATTGGCGAGAGCGTGAGGGCCACCACCGTGGACACGAAGACCGCGTAGATCACCGTCAAGGCAAACTCGCGCAAATTGCGGCCGAGGGCGCCGCTCATAAACACCAGCGGGGTGAACACGATAACCAAAGCCACACTGATGGAGATCATGGTGAAGGTAATTTCCTTCATGCTCCGCACCGCCGCCGGAATTGGTTTCAGACCCTCTTCCATGTGGCGCACCGTGTTTTCCAGCACCACGATGGCGTCATCCACCAGAAAGCCCACGGCCAGCACGATGCCCATCAGCGAGAGCATGTTGATGCTGAACTTCGAGAACAGCATCAGAATCAGGGTGCCCAGCACCGAAAGCGGCAGAACAATGCTGGGAATAACCGTTTCACGGATCCTGCCCAGAAACATAAAGATCACCAGTACCACCAGCGCCAGGGCAATGAGCACGGTGACCTGGACATCCTCAATGGATTCCTTGATCGGCTGCGCGCCGTTAAACATCGTTTCGACATTGATGGCCTGAGGCAGCTCGCGTCGGGCGGCTTCCAGCGTCTGGCCAATCATCCCGGCCACGGCCACCGTGTTGGCGCCCGCGACGCGCGAGATGGCCATGACCACGCACTTGCTTTTCTCGGACAACCCGGGTTTCCGGTAACGGATGTCAATCAGATCAGCAGTAACGCTGTCAACGCAGTTGGCCACATCCTTCAGCCGCACCGGCGCCGCTGGATCGGAGCGGTAGGCCACGATTAGTTCGCCGTATTCGCGCGCGGCGCGTAATTGGCCCTGCGGCTCAATCGAAAAGGTCCGCGCCGGGCCGTTGAGACTGCCGCCGGGGATATTGACCGTGCCGGCTTTCAGCGCCTGGGCAAGCTCATCCACGCCGATCTGGTAGGCCGCCAGCCGCTCCGGAACAAACTGGATGCGCACGGCCTGTTGGGCGCCGAAAACCCGCACCTCCGAGACGCCCTCGATCATGCTGAGTTTTCGGGCAATGACCTGTTTGGCATAGTCATAGAGATCCCCATGCGCCATGGTGTCGGAATAGAACATGAGGAAATAGATCGGCGCATCGGACGGATTGAATTTCTTGTAGGTCGGCGGACTGGGCAGATCCTTGGGCAGGTTATTCTGCGCGCGGGTAATGGCCGCCTGCACATCGGGCGCCACCAGGTCAATGTTGCGCTCTAAGCTGAAGGTCAGATTGATGGTGCTCAAGCCCTCCTTGTTGTCCGAGAGCATGGATTGCAGGCCGTTGATCTGGGTGAACTGGTTTTCGAGGGGCGTGGCCACCGCGGAAGCCATCGTGGCCGGGCTGGCGCCGGGATAGGCCACGGTCACCTGGATCACGGGATAGTCCACAGTCGGCAGGCTGTTAACCGGCAGCCGGAAGTAAGCCCAGCAACCAAATACGCCCATGACGACCATGAGCAGCGTCGTCATAATCGGGCGCCGGATAAAGGTTTCCGCGAAAGTCATGCCCTTGTCCCTGTGTGTAATTCCTCAGTTATGAGGGCTGATTGTCATTCCCGACCTGATGCTACTCTGCGAAGTTCCGCCCTGGCGGATCCGCCCAGGCGGAAAGCCTCCCTGCTCTGCGAAGCCGCTACGCAGGGCGTAGAAGAGTCGCTACGAAGCACGAGTCGGGAATCCAGAAAAATCTCATGCCATAGGCAGCCTGCCCGAGCTCGGCCAGGGATCCGCCTGTGGCGGAAATGCTGGATTCCCGCTTGCGCGGGAATGACGGCATTGTCCGCCAGCAAGCGGATCCGCTAAGGTGGAAAGTTCACAACCTACCCTCATAACTCAGATGGCCTTACCCCTGCGTTACCTTCCCAAGTTCCTGCCAGGCTCATTTGCCTTCCGCGGCGCCTGCCGGGGCGGCTGCGCCGCCGCCACTGGCCGGAGTCTGCCCCGCCTCCAGCACGCTCGCGCCGGGAAAGAGCATCAGTTGACCTAGTACGACCACTTTCTCGCCGGGCGCCACGCCTTCAATAATCTGAATCAGGTTGGCGTCCCGCACGCCCGGCTTGACCAGGCGCAAGTCCGCCTGGTTTTCGGCCGACACCACAAACGCATACGACCCATTTTTGCCGAACTGCACCGCGCTTTCCGGGACCATTATCGCCGCGCGCGCCACTCCCGCAAAAATGCGCACCTCAACGAACTGCCCGGACCAGAGCTTAAGTTCCGGATTGGGCACCTGGCCCCGCAACAGAATTGTGCCGGTTTGATGGTGTACGGCATTATCCAGGAAGGTGAGTTCACCCGTATAGCTGTTCGTCTCGCCCCGCGGCATGACTTCAATCCGTAACGGCCCCTGGGAGAGTTCCCGGCGCAAAACGGCCAGAAACTGTTCCGACGCTGAAAACTCCACGTAGAGCGGATCGTAGCTGCGCACGTTGGTAAGCCTGGTCTGGTTGGCCATCACCAGATTTCCGTTATCCACAAAACGTTTGGAGCAGACCCCATCCAGCGGAGACACCACCGTGCAACGCGCCAGGTTCAAGCGCGCCTGGTCGAGCGTGGCCTCACCAATTTGGAGCTGGGCTTGCTCGGCCTCCAGTTTGGTCTTGAGCGTGTCAAAGCTTTCCGCAGAAATCAGTTTTTTCTCATGCAGCTCACGGTTGCGTTCCAGCGTAATCCGGCTTAATTCCAGGTTGGCGCGATTGGCGGCCACCTGTCCCTCGGCCTGACGAACCCGAACGGCATAATCGCGCTCGTCAATCAGAAACAGCGCCTGGCCGTTGGTCACCAAAGCCCCTTCCTGGATAAAGGTCTTGAGGAGCACCCCGGAGACCTGCGGGACAATATCAACGCTAACCTGGTCTTTGGTTATGCCAAAGGCACTGATCATGACGGGCGCATCCATCGCTACCGCCGCGGCTGTCTGCACCACAACGCCCGGACGCGGCGGCGGACCCTTGGAGTGTTTGGAGCAGGCCGTCAAAGTCACGGCCAGCAGGCTGCTTAGCGCGAACATGCCGGCATAAGTTAGGCCTCCGGCAACTTTTTCATGTAGCCGCGGCGGTTCCACCATAGGCGGACCCGCCTCTGGCGGGAACGCCGTGGCCATTGAAGTAATCCACGCCCCCGCGCCACGCGGGGCAAGCCTCACGTTTACCACGCTTTTAGCGTGGGGCGCGGCTACAAACATTAACATCCATATACTTGAACGCAGATATCGATTCATGGTTGCTCCTTCCTGGCGGGAGTTAAGAAATCAGCCCGGCTCCCTGGTGTACCGCCCTTTTCTAAGCAGCCTGTGGCAAAGGCCAGATTCGCCAAAGCCGTGAAGGTATCATGGCGCGCGGTGATATTCTGCGAGCGCGCCTGCGCCAGGAAGCTCGCGGCATTCAATAGCTCAATCATATTACTGAGCCCGTTCTTGTAACTCTCCAGCGCCAGATCGTAAGAGGCTGAAGCGCTCTTGAGGTAAGCCACGCTGACCGCGTGCGCGGCAAGGGCGTTTTCATAGACGTAGTAACTACTCCAGACCTCGGCGCTGGCCGCCAATTCGGCCTGCCGCAGTTGCTCCTGGAGGGAATCCGCCTGGGCTTGGGTGGCGCGTTGGGCGCTCCAGCTCTGAAACCCGTCGAACAAGGTCCATTGCAGCGCGA
>JACPGN010000060.1 GCA_016182435.1 Lentisphaerota bacterium
CATCATGGTGCTTGGTTACAACTGGGATCAGCTCTCGCGCGGCGCGCGCGCCGTTATTTCCTTTATTCCACTGGCCATCGCGCAGGCCTTATGCGGCTGGATGCTTGGGACCGGTCGCCGCAGCGCGGCTTGGCGCGAAGGCGGCGGCACGCTGCTGGTGCTGGCCCTCGGCGCATCGCTGGCGCTGATTGCCCAGACCTATAACCTGGGCGGCACTTGGCAGGATTTTATGCTGACTTGGATGCTGTTGAGCCTGCCGGTTGTCTATCTGCTCCAAGCGGCGGTGCCCGCCATGCTGTTCATGGCTGGTGTTACCGCCTGGCTCACCGGCGGCTGGGATCATTCCAACGTTGTGGGGTTCTGGCCGCTGCTGGCCGCAGTCTTTCCTTTCATCGGCTGGAAAATCCGGCAGAATCGCTATGGCCCCGGCGCGGTATTCCTGATGTGGGCGCTGGTCATCTGCCTGAGCATTGCCCTGGGATTCAGCTTGCGTGACGATATTGATGTGCTGTGGATACAGGTCTACGCGAGTTTCTTTGCGGTGTTGTTTCTGGCCGGCGCCACGTGGTTCGGCGAAGCACCCACCGCGGGGCATAACCCTTTCTTAACCGCCGGCGCCTGCGGCACCGCCATGCTGGCTTTTCTTTTGACCTTTGAGTGGGCGTGGGAGCACCTCGCGCGTCAGACCTTGTTTACCGGAGCTACGCTCCAAAGGCCTGATGCGGTTTTAATGCTCGTCATCGTTGCGGCGCTGATGCTCGCCGCCATGGTGTTATGGGCACGCGCCGCCCGGCGCCGGGACTTATTGCGCGCACTTTATGGCGCATTCCCAATTATGACCTTTGTGGGCTACGTCATTGTGTTCCAGAAATGCCCGTTGCTCTGGCTCCTTTTTAACGCTTATTTCCTCGCGCTGGCGTTGGCGCCGCTCATCACGGGTATCAGGGCGTCGCGGTTGGGACAGATCAACGCCGGCATCCTGCTGCTTACGGCCCTGATTTTAGCCCGGTTCTTTGACGCCGATTTCAGCCTGCTGGCCAAGGGACTGGTTTTCATTCTGGCGGGAATTGTCTTTCTGACGATTAACATCATAATGTTGCGGCGTAAAGGAGCGGCGGCCCAATGAAAACAGCTCCCTGGGTTTTAGCACTGATGGCGGCAATGTTCCTGGCGCAGTGGGCGGTCCCCGCCTCGATTATCTGGCGCTACGAGCAGGCGCTCGCCAACGGGCAGGTGTTTAAATTCAAGACGCGCCCGGTGGATCCCTATGACGCTTTTCGCGGGCGGTACGTGGCTTTGGGCTTTGCTCAGGAAAGCGCTCCCCTGGCCGGCGCGCGCCAACGCTTTGAGGGCGGCCAGAAAATATTTGCGCTGATTGAGAACGACACGAACGGTTTTGCGAACGGTTTTGCCCGGATTAAGTGGGTTTCGTTTGAGCGGCCGCAAACGGGTGCTTATTTTAATGTCCAAACCCGCTATTACTCTCCCAACTGGCCAACGAACGTAGCAATCCGGTTCCCCTTCGACCGCTATTACCTGAACGAGAAGCTTGCGCCGGCCGCCGAGGCTGCTTATCGGGAGCATTCCCAGCGCGGCCAGCAGGACGCTTACGTCACCGTGCGGGTCCAGAACGGCTTGGCGGTTATCGAAGACCTGTATGTAGCCGGCCAGCCAATCCTGCAGTTCTTGAAGAAGCAAAAGTAAACAATGAGGCGCCTGCCATGGCCGGCATTTTTAAAGCCTACGATATCCGCGGCATTTTTGGCAAGGACCTGACCGCCGAGGTGGCCTGCCAGATCGGCCGCGCCTTTGTGAGTTTGCTTAACTGCCGGCGGGTGGTGGTCGGACAGGATATGCGCGCAAGCTCGGAGGCCCTCTTTCAGGCGCTGAGTAGCGGATTGACCTGCCAGGGCGCCAACGTGATCCGGCTGGGCGTCTGCTCTACGCCGATGTCCTATTACGCCAATGGCTTTCTGGGGGCGGATGCCGGCATCATGATTACGGCCTCGCATAACCCCGGCGAATGGAATGGGTTTAAACTCTGCCGGGCGCAGGCTGTGCCGGTCAGCGGCGCGACCGGCATCGCCGAAATCGAGCGGCGCGTGGCTGCCTCGGATTTTGCGCCGGCGCCGGCGATGCCCGGCACAATTTCCGACAAAAACATCCAGCCGGAATACGCGGCGCATGTCCGGCAACACTCCGCGCTCAAGCGCCCAATTACGATTGCCGCCGACTTCGCCAACGCCATGGGCAGCATCGAGGCCCAGGCGCTCGCGGGGTTGTTGCAGATTGATGCCCTCTATGCCACCTTGGACGGCGCTTTCCCGCACCATGAAGCCAATCCGCTCAAAACCGAGACCCTGGCCGATCTCCAGCAGAAGGTGCGCGCGGGGAACTACGATTTCGGCGCGGCCTTCGATGGCGACGCCGACCGCGTGGGCTTCGTTGATGAGCAGGGCGCGATCGTGCCCATGGACATGATCACCCTCCTGATCGCTCAAAGCATTTTAAAAAAACAGAAAGGCGTCATCCTCTACGATCTCCGCAGTAGTTGGACGGTCCGCGAGGTGATCGAGGAAAATGGCGGCACGCCGCGCCGTTGCCGGGTGGGCCACGCCTTCATTAAACAGCAGATGCGCGAACTGGATGCGCTCTTTGCCGGCGAGCTCTCCGGACATTATTATTTCCGCGAGAATTATTTTACGGAGAGCGCCGCGCTGGCAGTGCTCTATATTGCCAATCTGCTCTCGCAATCGGCGGCGCCGTTCTCCGCCCTGATCCGCCCCTTTCAGCGCTACTTCAAGAGCCCGGAGATCAACTCGGAGGTCCGCGATCCACCCTCGGTCCTCGCGCGCCTGCGCGCGAAATTCCATGATGGCCGCCAGTTTGAGCTCGATGGACTCAGCGTGGAATATCCCGACTGGTGGTTTAACGTCCGCTGTTCCAACACCGAGCCGCTGGTGCGCTTAAACCTGGAAGCCAAAACTCAAACGCAGTTGGCCGAGCGCACAGGAGAGATCCTGGCCATCATCCGCGCGCCATGAATGAATTAGGCGGCAAAGCCGGCAACTGGTCCCAGGTAGGGCGGTTTCGCCGAAACCGCCGTGGTCGCCTCGGAAACGGCGCGCCCGGCGGTCGCGCCCTACCCCGGATTGAAATTCCTAAGCATCAAATTAGGCCCCGAAACGGGGCGGCTGTTTCATGTTGCCGCCTTTGACGGCCTAATTTGTCTCATCATGAACATGGCCTTGATTGAAACCATCAAACAGGCGCATGCCCGGCGCTTCGGTGCTCCGCCCGCTGTCGTGGCCTACGCGCCCGGCCGCGTGGAAATTCTCGGCAATCACACTGATTACAACGAAGGCTTTGTGCTCTCGGCCGCCATTGACCTCGGAATCGCCATGGCGGTATCGCCGGCGCCGGGGCGAACCTGCGCGCTGTTCGCCGTTGACCTGAACGAAGAAGCCTGCCTTGATTTGCCGGTGAAGCAGCCCGCAAAAAAAACATTGTGGGCTAATTATGTGCTGGGCGTTGTCAATAAGTTGAGCGCGGTCGGGGAAATAGACCGGGGATTCCAGGCGACGCTCTCCGGCAATATTCCCATGGGAGGGGGCCTTTCCAGCTCCGCGGCGTTGGAAGTCGCCGCCGCTCTGGGACTTTGCGCC
>JACPGN010000061.1 GCA_016182435.1 Lentisphaerota bacterium
GGTGAAGATCGGCAAAGAGATTGTCGAGTCCCAGGTCCGGAACCTCGGTTGTGCCGCGTGGCGCCTCCTTGCCGAACACCGCCCGAAAGACGGGTGGATTGCGCCCAATCTGAACGTCACCGGGAGGATAGCAGACGACTTCGTCCGCATCGCAGGTTCATCCTGGCGCATGACCTTTGAGGAATACAGGAACGGGAAGAAGAAATATGGCTCACTCCCCGACTGGAACGAACTGGAAAAACGAGAATCATGACGGCCGAACCAGCCGCGCGAGAACACCTCGCGTTGGGGTAATAAGCATAAATAGCCATACTTTTATATTGCTTTAGCAGCGTTCTTAATATAGAAAATAATCCAAAACCTCTTGGATGCATATGCGGGGCGGCACAAATAAGAGCCCCCTAACAAACGGGTCTTACCGCAATGCAGTGAAGCATCCCGCGGCTTGCCGCGGGGCAACCTGCTCCGCCGAAGTAGCTCTGGCTACGCAGGTCGAGTCTTTGCGGAACCCTCCGACTTGTCCGGCGTAGCCTTGGCGAAGACGGAAGCCAAGGACGCCATCTTGTCCTTCATAGCCGCATCGGCGACGGAGGATCATCCCTGTGGCAACCTGCCCGCAATGGTACGCATAGCGTTGCAGGCGGGGTCACAGGACTTTCTGGCGAAGAAGGGTTCTGCGGTTTTCCGCAGCGCTCCGACCTCATTATCGGCGCCGTTCCACCCTTTTTCCCCGAGTCCTAAGATATTACGAATCCGAGCACTTAGCGACACACTTAATAAAGTGTGGCCGGCGGCTAACTAATTCTCTCTTGGCGAACTTTTATCCCTAACGAGCCTTGTAAAACACAGTGACATGAAAACACGCGTTTTCTTCAAGAAAATGGCCACTATTGCGGTTACCCATTTATGCAATGCTCATTTTCTATTGAGAATTCTTTCATTGATCTTAGTGACACACTTAATAAAGTGTGACCGGCGGCTAACTAATTCAGAAACTCGGCGGCCGATCCCTTGGCGGACCTGCCGGGTCCTGGCAAGCAAGACCAGGCTTAGTGCTCAGATTTTGTCGAACGAACTATAAACGCTGCGATAACCTGCCCGCGCTGAATGTCAACGTCCTTATCGCGGCTTTATCCGAGATTTATTCCTGCTAATTTGTTGTTGACTCGGCATAACGAATGCCTACCATTTTTTCATGCTGGAGGCAGACCCGTGCTCCCGCCTTCGCGTAGCCCGCTATGGCGGGCGAAGGAAGGTCGTAGCGACTCTTCTACGCCCTGCGTTCCGCCTTAGCGGATCCGCAAGGGCGGAAGCGGCTTCGCAGACTTGTGCTCCCGCCTCCCGCCTTCGCGAAGCCTGCTCCGGCGGGCGTAGGAAGGTCGCGAAGCCCACGCTTCGGTGGGCGTAGGAAGGTCGTAGCGAAGGGGCTTTGCCACTTCGCAGAGTAGCAGCAGGGAGGCTTCCCGCCAGGCGGGTCTGCCTTAGGCATGATCCGCCTGGGCGGACCGTGCTTCGCCATAGCGCTTCGCGACGGCGAGTCCGCTATGGCGGAACTTTGCAGAGTAGCATCTGCCAAGGCGTAAGCTCCCCGCTCTCACACCAGCGGGTTCAGGCTATCGCGTTACACACTCAACCTGACCCGACAACATTGGCCTGACGCGGGCACAGCACTTTTTCCAGCAGCGCCGGCAGGTCTTTCATCGCGGCCACGCGCCAATTGGCTTTAGAGGCAGTCGCATTACCACCCACGCGAATCGTCCGGCAGCCGGCGCTTTTGCCCGCCTCAATATCGCTTTCGGCGTCGCCGACCATCCAGGAGGCCTTGAGATCCAGACCGTGCTTACGCGCCATGGCCTTCAGCAACCCCGGGGCCGGTTTGCGGCAGTCGCACTCGCCTTCATTATGCGGACAGTAAGCCACATCCAGTAGGTCCAGCGCGTAGTTTTTGCATAACAGCTCGCGTAGATTCCGGTGCATTGACTCGACCACCTCGGCGCTTACCAGCCCGCGGGCCACGCCGCGCTGGTTGGTGACAATTACCGCCTGGTAGCCGCGCGCGCACGCGACCCGCAGCGCCTCCACAAACTCCGGCAGCAGGTGAAAGTCTTCCCAGCGCGTTACGTAACGGTCCACACCCGGCGAGGCGTTCACAATGCCGTCGCGGTCAAAAAAAACACAGCGGCGCGCCTTTTCGCTTTGCATTTTCTATCTAACACGGCCTTCAGCCAACCAAAGCCGGCTCAGCCGGCGGCTGAGCCCTACCTATCAGACCGGCTCGAGCATATCCCGGCTGACTTCCACGGCCACCGCTTGCGCAATGATATCCACGTTCAACACGACCCTGGTCTGCCCCTTGAGCGTGCTGACCACGCCTTCCAAGCCCTGGAACGGCCCCTTGAGAATACGCACGCGCGTCCCGCGTTTGACCGCGGCGCAAGCGCTCAGTCCGGGCTCCTTTGCCAGCGCCAGGCGAATCTGGTCCATCTCCGCTATCAGCCGAGCCTGATCCCTTACCGGCAAGAGCCGCGCTACCTGAGAGCTTCGCATGATGAGCAGGCGCTGCTCGGCGGCGAAGCAGGCAAACACATAACCGGGAAAGAGCGGCTTCCACACTTCCACTTTCCGCCGCTGATAGACCTTATGCTCTACCCGCAGCGGCAGGTAGTGCTCCACGCCCTGCCGCCGGCAATAATCCGCCAGTTTTTTTTCACAGCGCGGCCGAGCATGGATCACCGACCAGACGGCGGCCAAGCCGGCAAGTTCAGGCGCTGGTTCGTCATGGTCCATAAAATTTCCTTTGCACAACGTAACAAAGCGAGAATAATAGAGCAAATCTAAGGGCAGGGCAACTTCCGAGAGAAACACATGGACTCCTTTACAGCCCCTTCTTCGCTCCGGCGCGCGGCCTGCTTCCTGCTGTGCTTGGGCGTTTGCTTGACTTTTGCGCGTCCGGCCGCCGGCGACCGCCAGAGCGACCTGAATCTTTTCGTCTTTCGCAACTCCACCGAGGCCCAGCAGGCCTGGAAGGCCGGTAATGGAGCCCCGGCGGTTATCTACGAACCGCAGACGCCCGCGGGCGTTCGGTTCACCCTTGGTCTTGCGACACCCGCTGACCGCGTTTATTGGGACCGCGGCGTCTCCCTCGACTTGCGCGGCTTTGACACCCTTGCGTTGGACCTGACCTGCAGTCGGCCAACTGCCATTCGCGTGTTCGGCTTGTATCTCAAGAGCGGCGAGGGCTGGTATCTCTGGCGCACGGCGTTGAAGGAATCCGGCCGGCAGCGTTTGTCTTTTGCGCTCAAGGACGCCGCAACGGAAGGCCAGGTAAGCGGCTGGGACCAGATCAGCGCCATTCGCATCAGCTTGAATAGAGAGCTTGAAACGTCCGGCGCCACCGGAGCGGCGCCGCCGGCTTCCATTGTGGCTCATGGCCTGCGAGCCCACGTCTGCGACCTGGTGATCGTGCAGGGCACGCTTTCAATTACCGACGCCGGCGAAAGGGCGTTTGCCCGCAGTATGGCCCTGCGTGTCAGCCACTGGCTCCAGGATCAAGGCATTATTCACAGTCTCACCGATGACGAGGCCGTGATCGCCGGTCGGCTGAAATCAGCTAAGCTGGCGATCCTGCCTTATAATTCCTGGCCCCCCGCCAATGAACTGCGCGCACTTGCATCTTTTGTCCGGCGCGGCGGCAAGTTGATGGTGTGTTATTCCGCTGAGTCGGAACTGGCCGAATTGATGGGCCTGAAACTTGGCCGCTACCAGAAAGCCAAGTTTACCGGCCAATGGAGCAGTTTTGCCTTCAACCGCAGCGCGCCGCCCAATGTGCCGGCGGTGGTCTACCAGGAGTCCCTCAATATTCTTCCAGCCTACCCCGCGGACAAAGACAGCCAGGTCATTGCCTTCTGGCAAAACGACGCCGGCAATGACTTATCCGATCCGGCTTGGGTCCAGTCGCCCAAGGGCCTATGGATGTCCCACGTGCTCCTGGATGGCGACATAGCCAATAAGCAGCGTATGCTCCTGGCCCTGCTGGGCGCTTATCTTCCCGAGCTTTGGGAGCAAGCCGCCGCGCGCGCTTCTGCGCGCGCGGGCAAAGTCGGGCCGTTTGCCAGCCTGGCCGAAGCCAGCGCCGGTATCACAGCAATGGCCCGCGGCACACCCGCGGCAAAATCTGTGGACGGTTTGCTGGCTGAGTGCCATCAGGACAATAAAATCATGTCGGCGGCCCTGGCGAAGCGGAAATATCCGGAGGTCGTGGAAACGGCCCGGCGACTCCAGACTACGCTGGCAGAATCATTCGCGCGCGTTCAGCGCCCCAAAAGCCCGGAATTCCGCGGCGTCTGGGATCACACTGGGCTGGGCCTCTATCCCGGGAATTGGAGCAAAACAACTCGAATCCTGGCCGAGGCCGGCCTGAACGCCATTTTCGTCAATGTGCTCTGGCCGGGCCGGGCGCATTACGACAGTAAAGTTGTGTCACCCTCCGAAGCCGCCGGACGCTACGGCGACCAGTTGAAACAATGTTTGGACGCCGCGCGTGGTCCGGGCTTGGAAGTGCACGTCTGGAAAATATGCTGGAACCTGAGCAATGCCTCGGACTCCTTCGTGGCGGAACTGCGCAAGGCGGGCCGCCTGCAAGTTGCCGCTACCGGCGAGGAATTAAAATGGCTGTGTCCCACCCACCCGGACAACGTGGCTTTGGAGCTGAAAGCCATCAGCGAGGTGATTACGCGCTACGCGGTTGACGGTATTCACCTGGATTATGTGCGTTATCCGGATGCCAACACCTGCTTCTGCGCCGGCTGTCGGCGGCGGTTTGAACAGGAGCTGGGCGAGAAAATCCGCGGCTGGCCCACGCGCGCGGCCAGCGGCGAACTGCGTGAACGCTATAAGGCCTGGCGCAGCGAGCAGATGACCGCTTTCGTGCGCGCGGTGCATGAACTCGCGCGCGCCGCCAAGGCTAAGCCCATAAAGGTATCGGCTGCGGTCTATCCGGAATATCCGGGCTGTATCAGTAGTTTAGGACAGGACTGGGGCCGCTGGCTGAAGGAGGAGTTGGTGGATTTTGTCTGCCCGATGGATTACGCGGTCAACAACGGCGTATTCCAGAATCTGGTGCGCCGTCAACTGGCGCTACCGCGCGCCAATGCTCGCGTATATCCCGGCTTGGGAGTCACCGCCCAGGAAAGCCAGTTAACGCCCGACCAGGTCATTGAGCAGATTCTCGCGTTACGCGCCGCCGGCGCGGGCGGGTTTGTGCTCTTTGACCTTAACCGCACCTTGGAGAAGGATGTGCTGAGCGTATTGCGCCTGGGCATAACCCGAACTGACCGGTAACCGTCTCAAGTTGAAGGGATATTATAAGACGACTATAAAATGCTCGTGAGTAAATTAAGGTATGGTCTAAATTACTAACGCCAATGAAGAGAATTGCCGGTGGTCTTAACCTGAATGCGCAGGAATCCAATCCGGACGATATTATGCAAGACGGGCAGATCCGGAAAACGGAGCAATTGGATGTGGTGGCGGATGACCGCGAGCGGGTATCGGGCGTTATTGAACATCTGCAAGCGCAGGAATCCATCCGGGTAACCGTTCGCAGGCTGGAACTGGGGGACTATCTTGTGAACCGGCGCGTTCTTATTGAAAGAAAGACGATTGCGGATCTCAGTGTTTCCATAGTGGATGGCCGCCTTTTCCGCCAGGCATGCTTCCTGGCGGAAAGTCCTTATCGCCCTCTATTGGTGATTGAAGGACACGTGGGTGGCGACGGCGTCGCGGGCGTGAGTCGAGAGGCGATCCAGGGCGCCATTGTCACGCTGGCGCTGTTTCTTGATATTCCCTGTCTGCGTTCGTTTGATGCGTTGGAAACCGCGAATCTGATCCGGTACACGGGTGAACAAATCCAACGGCACATCAGCCGGGCCGTGTATCGTCATGGCTATCGTCCCAGGCGTCGTCGGAATCGGCAGTTATTTATCCTTCAAGGTCTGCCCGGAATCGGTCCCACCCTGGCGGAGCGACTGTTGGACACGTTTAGCTGTGTTGAAAACGTGTTTCGCGCTGACACGGATGCGCTTTCGCGCGTGGAAGGCATTGGCCGGAAGACGGCGGAAGCCATTCGGGCATTGATTGGCGCGGAAGGAGAAACGGATTGCAGGAATTCATCAGGTGGAATGATTTTATCGGCCAATAACCCGATTTATTACCTGAAGCACTGAGCGCGAAGCGGCGCAAGAGACCGCCCACCGGATTGAAGCCGATCTTGAAGCCTGGCTTCTAGGGTCAAAGAAGGTGGACTCAACATGACCAACGCCCAGCAGTCGCCCTAACCTGTATATTGCAACTTGTGTTACTCCTATTCCTACGCTAATCTTAAGTTGATTCCAGTTGAAACGCATATAGCGTGGAGGCAAACATGAAAAATCGCATTAAAATTAACCCGGCAATTCATTTCGGCAAACCGTGCGTAGCGGGTACAAGAATAACCGTGCAAAGTGTTCTGGAACTTGTGCGGGACGGCATTCCATTCGAACAGATTATTCGTGATTACCATCCGGATTTGACGACCGAGGACATCCAGGCCTGCGTTCAATATGCCATGGATATTGTGGCGGTCGAAGATGTGCATATCGAAATGGCGCGCGCATGAAATTTCTCCTCGACCAGGATGTCTATGCCGTTACGGGACGGTTTCTGGCCGCGCAGGGACATGAAGTAAAGACGGCATCAGATCTTGGCCTCTCAAGAACGGAAGATTCTGCTTTGCTTGATTCGGCCAAGAAGGATGGTCGGATTCTTGTGACTCGTGACCGGGATTTTGGCGGACTCATCTTTATGCATGGAGCCGGCGCCGGGGTTTTGTATTTGCGTATTTTGCCCTCCAACATTGACGACGTACATGCGGAGTTGCAGGTTGTGCTCAACCGCTACCAGGAAACGGAATTGAAGAGAGCATTTGTAGTCGTTGAGCCGTTCCGACACCGGTTCAGAAAGATAGGCGGCTGATTATTTTCTTTGGATTTAATTAAGGTTGATTCTTAAATGCTCGTGAGTAAATTATGGTCTAAGTTGTTAAGGCAATAAACAAGAACCACATGATCAAGGCCCGGTACATTAAAAATTTGGAGACCAGGCGCCGGTTGACCCGCAATGGTTGGGGGTGGAAAGCCTGCCCTGCGTTGTCCAGGGTTTTCCGGGCTGCTTTGATCGCCGCGGCGATCGCAGTTGGCTTCAGTGTTTTCCCGAGCGCGGCAGAGGTAATCGTCGAAACCACGACTTGGAGCAAATATGATAACACTGTCCCGAGCGCTTCCGACGTGGTCTCGACCAATGGCCGCATTCCCCTGGGTAACGCCGGAAGAGGCGACGACTATTATGCAATTGCCCCAACTGTAATTAAAGACGGGGCCACTTACAAAATGTGGTACACCGGATATGATAGCCCTAATTTCCGCATTTACTATGCCACTTCGCCGGACGGCCTGACCTGGACCAAATCTAACAATGTCGCTGCGGCCAACTCAGACACAACCTCAACCGACGGCCGCATTCCCCTGGGCAGCAATACCAAAGGCGATGACAGCCATGCTGCCTACAACACGGTAATTTTGGATGGGAACACTTACAAAATGTGGTACTCAGGACATGACGGAACTTATTATCGCATTTATTACGCCACGTCATCGAATGGATTGACCTGGACCAAATATAGCAATGCCATTCCGGCCAACTCGGACACGAGTTCATCCAATGGCTGCATCCCCATGGGCACTGCCGACACCGGCGACGACAATGGCGCTCTCATGCCCATGGTAATTAAGGATGGGAACACTTACAAAATGTGGTATTCGGGGGATGATGGCACCAATCGGCGCACTTATTACGCCACGTCGCCCGATGGCCTCACCTGGACTAAATATAATAATGCCGTCCCGACCAACTCCAACACGACCACGACTGATGGTCGCCTTGCGCTCGGCACCGACGGTAAAGGTGATGACAATTACATTTCCTTCCCTGCGGTAATTAAGGTTGGGGCCACTTACAAAATGTGGTATTCAGGCTATGATCAGACTAATGAGCGCATTTATCACGCCACCTCGCCCGATGGTTTGACCTGGACCAAACACAACAACGTAGTTCCAACCAACTCGAACACGACCTCGATTGATGGCCGCATTCCGCGCGGCACCGCCGGCAAAGGCGATGACAGGCACACTGGTTACTGCGCCGTCATCAGGGAGGGGAACACTTACAAAATGTGGTATTATGGCCAAAATCTTTCCGATACCTATATTCGCATTTATCACGCCACCTGCACGCCACCCGCCGGCACGATTATCTTAGGCTGGTGAAGCCGCGCAACCCTATTCCTGCAATTTTTCCGCATTCCGCATTATCCTTTGACTATGCCGGGCGATTGCCTTATGATAGCGACCGGTAAGCCATAAAGACAATTGCCGCCTCGGGGAAGCGCGTTATGACCAAAAAGCCATTCGGCCGCAGCAGGTATAAGCGGGTCCTTTTAAAACTCAGCGGCGAGGCCATGCGCAGCAAGCAAGCCCGCTTAAGTATTGAGCCGGACATGGTGCAGACCATCGCCAGGCGGATCAAGAGCGCCCAGGCCATGGGCGTTCAGATTGCGGTAGTCATCGGCGGGGGCAACATTTTCCGGGGCGGGCGCGGACAAGCCCACGGGATTGACCGCACCACCGGCGATTACATGGGCATGCTGGCCACGCTGGTTAACGCCCTGGCGCTCCAGGATGCCCTCGAAAAAATCGGGATCGAAACGCGCGCGCAGACCGCCATCGAAATAAAGCAGATTGCCGAGCCGTTCATCCGCCGGCGGGCAATCCGGCATCTGGAAAAGGGCCGCGTGGTCATTTTCGGGGGCGGCACGGGCAATCCCTATTTCACCACCGACAGCGCCGCCGCCCTGCGGGCCAACGAAATCGGCGCCGAGATCCTGTTGAAAGCCACCAAGGTAGATGGGATTTACACAGATGATCCGCTGGAAAATTCGCGCGCCCGGCGCTACACGAGCCTGACCTTTGACCAGGCCCTGAAGGATTCGCTCAAGGTGATGGATCCGGCCGCTTTTGCCTTGTGCATGGAAAACAATATTCCTATTATTGTATTCGATTTTTTCAAGGCCGGGAACATTGAGCGCGTACTGGCCGGTCAACGGGTCGGCACGCTGGTCCGCAACCTTGCGGGCGGCAAATAACGCTTGCGCGGAGCGCATTATGGAATCGCTGGATGATGTCTTGCTGGGAACCGAAGACAAGATGCAAAAGGCGGCGGAATTCCTGCACCAGCAGTTTGGGGGCTTGCGCACCGGCAAGGCCTCGGTCAGCCTGGTAGACCACCTGGTCATTTCCTATTACGGCGCCCAAGTGCGTTTGCGCGAGATCGCCAACATTACGACTCCCGATTTGCGGCTGATTTTGATTAACGCCTATGATCCCACCGCCCTGGGGGCCATCGAAAAAGCCATTATTGGGGCCAACCTCGGCGTCACGCCGCTCAATGACGGGCGGGTCATCCGCATTCCCATCCCGGAACTCAGCGAGGAGCGCCGCTATGAGCTTGCCAAGGTCGCCAAGCAGATGACCGAGAAGGCGCGCGTGGCCATCCGCAATATTCGCCAGGAGGCCAATGAACAGGTCAAGAGCCTGCTTAAAGCCAGCTCGATCACCGAGGACGATAAAGCCCACGCCCTCAAGGAAATCCAGAAATACACGGATGACGCAATCAAGAAAATGGATCAGATGATGGAGGCCAAGGAAAAGGAATTGATGACGTTCTAAGGCGGCCTTTTGCCCCAAGGGGAGCAAAGACGGACGACGGACCCTCCTTCGCCCGAGAGCTTCGGAGGGCAGGCGATGGATGACAGACGACGGACCGGAGAAGATGGCCTTGGATCAGCAGGAGCAAAGCCGTGACCGATAATACCCCCACCGATCAACCGGCGAAGACGCCGCCGGACAGCAACCATAAGAAAAAAGAGACCGCCCGGATTTCTTTAGAGAGCGCTCTTGCACTCCATGCCAAAAAGGCCACGAGCCCTGTCCCCGGCATACCCACCCACCCGGCGGCCAGCGGGCCGATTCCGCAAACCATTCGCCTGAAACGCCCGCCCACCTCCCAGATCACGCTGCAACCCGTCACTCCGCTGTCCCCGGAAAAAAAAGCCGGTGAGAGCGCTCCCGGGCCCTCGCCTACCCCCCTTCGGCCGGCGGCCGCAGAAACAATAAAGCGGCAGACTGTGCCCATCAGCTTGGAAGATTCGAGCGCGCTCAAGAAGCTCATTGATCTTAAGCGAACCACGGGCCCGATTATGGGTATCCCCACGCATACCGGACCGATCCCGCAAACTATTCGCCTGAAACGCCCGCCTACCGCTCCCATTGCCGCTCAACCGCTGCAACCGGTCGGGCCATCCACTGTGGTAAAAGCGCTCAGAAATGGCGAGCAGACCGCCACGGAAGCGCCGACGGCCGTCAAAGAGCCAGACGTGTCCAAGACGGTGACAGCACGGATCGTACTGGAAGAGCCAATACCGCCGGCCACTGCGTCTAAACGATCCACAACTCAGATTCCACCTATCGCGACCGAGGCGCCGCCCATACCCAGAACGATCCGTCTGAAACGGCCGTCCGGCCTGAGCGCCAGCCTACCCGAGCCCGGCCAGGGAGACGAGTCGGGTCGGCCAGGAGACGCGACCGAGGAAGCCGCCTTGGCCGCAAACGTGGATCAGACCGCCCCGACGGTCAGGAAAGCGGAAACCTCGCGAATCGAGCTGCCCAGTATGGAGAGCGTCCTGGCGCCCACGGTTCCGCGTAAGACGATCAAGATCAAGCGCACTGAGCGCACCGTCGCGCCGCGCGAACCCGCAGAGGAAGCCGCCGCTACGGCCGTAACGCCTGCGGTTGACGAGGACGACCAAGGGCTAATCTTTCCAATTGCGGCGGCTGCGGCGACGCTTTGCATCGCTGGCCTGGTCTATATTATGGCGGCCCAGGCATTTGGCCTTCATTTGCCCCTGCCTTCATCCATGCAACTGCATTAACTTGATCTCAAGAGGAGAACTTGGCCATGGCTTCCAACCTGATCGTGCAGCTTTCTGACACAAACTGGGACGCGGAAGTAACGCAAGCGGCAACGCCCGTGCTGGTGGATTTCTGGGCCGAGTGGTGCGGCCCTTGCAAGCTGATTGCTCCGCTCCTCGATGAATTGGCCGGCGAACTATCCGGCAAAATCAAGATCGGCAAGGTTAATGTTGACCAGAGCCAGGAGCTGGCCGCCAGTTTTCAAGGGGGGCGTAGTTCAGGAACAGATGGTTGGCGCCCTGCGCAAAGCCGATCTGAAAGCCAAGCTCAACGCCTACCTGTGAGCTGGGTTAATTAGGCGGCAAAGCCGCAACTTTTACGATTATTAGCCACAAAAAAGCACAGGCAGAGCACAAAAAAATTATTGTGAATCTTGTGCATCTTTGTGGCAACTTTGAAATTCCTATGCTTTAAATTAACGCCGCCGCCATCCGGCCCAGGCGGCCGTCGGCGAGCTTCAGGTATTCAATGTTGCGCGGGTCGTGAAGCAGCAATTGACTTCCCGCGGCATCAATCGCCACGGGATCAAAGCTCGCCAGAATCATACCCAGTCTCTTTGCGGTTCCGGCCAGGTGCATACCGGTAAGCGCCACGGAAGCATCCACCACGCATAAGTCCGGCTTTTTGTAGCTACAGATATCCACAATCGCGCGATGCGTGCTGGGTTGGTGCAGTTTGGATTTATTCCACGAGCCCTGGTAAATGCGCCCGGGGGCAATGCCGAACATGTTTTTCATTGCAATGGTCGTTACCGTCATGCTGTGGTCTTTGAGGACCGGCGCCGAGATGACAAACGCCCCGCTTAGGATTTCCGGAAGATGAAACTCCTTTAACTGCAAGGCGTCTTTATTCCTGAGGACAACGGCCTTGGCGGTATTGAAATCAATC
>JACPGN010000073.1 GCA_016182435.1 Lentisphaerota bacterium
TATGACGCCTGTCTGGGAGCGCCTTTCCTGCTTTATTCAACCGGCGAGGGGCTCTTGTATCCCTGCGGCCAGTTCTTCTCCTATCGTTCAAAGGAGTTTCTGCTGGGCAATCTGGTCACTGGCAGTTTCAAGCAAATCGTGGAGAGCGACCACTATTGGGAGATCATGGACAAGGTCCGGTGCGGGGTGGATGTGCACAAGGAATGTTACGCGTTCTGCCGGACCAACGCGATCAACAGTTTCCTGTGGCGCCTGGCGCATAAGCCCGAGCATGTTAATTTTGTGTGAAAAGCTATGAGTGCGCCGGTCAATGCCCGTGATGCTGTGGATCTTACCGTTACGGTAACTTGCTACAACGAGGAGGCTTTTATCGCCGATACGATCACTACCGTTGTTCAGGCGGCGAGGGATGCCGGAGTGCGCTATGAAGTGATCGTCATTGATGATGTCTCGCGGGACAATTCCGTGGAGCGCATTCGCGCATATCTCAGCGCTCATCCGGACGAGCCGATTACGTTCGTGCAAAACAGGGTTAATCAGGGTGTGGGGCGTAATTTTTTGAGCGGCGCGCTTCTGGGGCATGGCGCCTTTTATCGCTTGATGCCCGGCGACGATGCCGAGCCGCGCCATGCCATGGCCTATATTTTCAGGCACGTCGGTTGCGCCGATCTGGTGATTCCGGCGTTTGATCAGGACACAATTGTCGGCAAGAGCGCCTTTCGCCGGCGCTTGTCGAAAACGTTCACGTTTCTGGTTAATCATTTAAGCGGCTTTCGCTTTAATTATTACAATGGTTTGGCGGTTTTCCGGCGCGAAAACGTGCTCAAGTGGCCGCCGCGGACCTTGGGCTTCGGTTTTCAGGCCGATATCGTTACCCGGCACTTGGATGAAGGGGTCAGCTATATTCATATTCCGGTCAAGGGGATGGTCGAAAAAAAAGGCAAGGCCTCGACTGCCTTGCGCTTGGAAAATATCCGGTCGGTAATGGTTGCGTTTAGCCTTATCATCGGCCGGCGCTTCCGGCGCGTTTGGCGGCGCGGGGCTCGGCAACCGCAAGCGGTAGTGCTGGAACGGAGAATTGCGCAGGAAATTCCAGGTCCAACGACTTAAATCTGGAGCGGGAAGAGGATCAGTGGGTGTCCAAAACAATATACCCTCTCCCTTGGGAGAGGGCGGGGTGAGGGGCCTGCCCGAGCGTCGGCCATAGAAAAGCAGGTCAATGCGTCCCCTCACCTTTATCCTCTCCCCAGGGAGAGGATAGGGTCTTCTTTAAGCGGCAATTTTAAAATAGTGCTGTGTTCTCAGCACTTTGCTGTATTCCGAAATTATTATTTTGGACAAGCATGGAGGGGAGCGGAAATGAAAGGTCTGGCCGCAATTCTGGTGGAAAGCAACAAGCCGCTGGTGCTCGAAGTTATTGAGCTGCCGGCGCTGACCTTTGGCCAGGCGCTGGTCAAGGTGCTCTGTAGCGGAATCTGCGGCGCGCAGATCAATGAGATTGACGCGGTCAAGGGGCCGGACAGATTTCTCCCGCACTTGTTGGGCCACGAGGCCACCGCCGAGGTGTTGGAGGCGGGCCGTGGCGTGAAAACAGTTTCCGTCGGCGACCGCGTGGTTATGCACTGGCGCAAGGGCGCCGGGATCGAAGCGCCCACCCCGACTTATGCCTCGCGTCTGGGGCCGATCAACGCCGGCTGGGTGACGACCTTTAATGAGTATGCGGTGGTGTCGGAAAACCGCGTCACTAAGGTCCCGGTGGATTTCGATCCGGAGAGCGGCGCGCTGCTGGGCTGCGCGGTGACGACCGCTTTTGGGGTGATTAACAATGACGCCCAACTGAAGGTCGGCGAATCCGTGGCCGTTTTTGGCGCCGGCGGCGGGGTGGGACTCAACATTGTTCAAGGC
Organism: Lentisphaerota bacterium; assembly: GCA_016182435.1. The sequence continues at coordinate 1,906 of JACPGN010000073.1, forward strand.
GCCGCCATGGTTTCAGCCCATCCGATTATTGCCATTGATCTTTTTGACAACAAGCTCTCCCTGGCCGCGGAATTGGGCGCCACGCATTGCATCAATGCCGCGCGCACGGATCCGGAGCCGGAAGTCCTGAAAATTGTCGGGGAAGCCGGCGTGGACGTGGCCGTGGACAATACCGGGAATGTCAAGGTCATCGAAAAGGCCTATCGCGTTACCAGCGCGCGCGGCCGGACTATTCTGGTCGGCGTGCCGCCCAAGGGCAAGCAGGCCAGCATTTACACGCTGCCGCTCCATTTCGAAAAAATACTCAGAGGCTCGCATGGCGGCGACTGCCGGCCCGAATATGATATTCCCAATTATGTGCGTCTTTGCCAGACCGGCAAGCTGAATCTGAAACCGTTGATCGGCCAGCGCTATGCGCTTGCGCAGATTAACGCGGCGATTGACGCGATGCGTTCCGGGGGCGTCGCCGGCCGGTGTATGATCCGTATGGCGTCGGAACCGCGCCCACGTGCGGATGAATTGTATGGAGGGCGGACCTCCGTGTCCGCCGCGCAGGGGAATGTAAGACTGCCAAAAAAGCCGTTTGCCTTATATCGTGAAAGTAGCCTTTGCCCAGGAAACCGTTAACCAGAACGTCGGCCTGATGTATCTATCAGCGCTCGTCAAACGCAGCGGCCATAGCTGCGAGCTCTTTGTCGAGCCCCTGGAAAACGATTTCTTTCAAGCCTTGTTTCAGTATCAGCCCGATCTGGTTGGTTTCAGTGTCATCACCGGCGCGCACCATTGGGTGGCGCTTGCCGCGCGGCGTATTAAGGGCATGCTGCCGAAAACCCTGATTGTGCTGGGCGGCCCGCACCCGACCTATTTTCCCCAGGCGCTGGAAGAGCCGGCCGTTGATATTATCGCGCGCGGAGAAGCGGATATCTCCTTCCCGGCATTGGCCGATTGCCTGGCTGAGCGGCGCGCCTATCACGAGCTCGCCGGCTTGTGGGTGAAAAACGGCGGCCGGATTGTTCAGAATGACGTTACCCCGCTGGTTAACGACCTTTCCTCATTGCCGCATCCTGACCGGCGCCTGTACTTAAAATATCCGTTTTTTGCCAACATGACCGAAGTCCCGTTCAGCACGATGCGCGGGTGTCCCTTCAAATGCGCCTTTTGTTATAACCATGTTAAAATGGCGCTTTATCGAGGCAAAGGACGCTACATGCGAACCCGGCGCGTAGATGATATCATTGCGGAAATGGAAGGAGCGCGCCGGCTGTTTCCGAAGATGCAGTCGGTGATCTTATATGACGACATCATCGGCCTCGATAAGCAATGGCTCGCTGAATTCAGCGCCGCCTATGCCGAACGCGTGGGCTTGCCCTGGTTTACCAGCATTCGCGCTGATTTCATTGATGAATTCGTGGCCGCCGCGCTCAAACAGGCGAAGGCTTTTTGCCTTTCCATCGGGGTCGAAACCGGCGATGAAGATTTGCGCCGCCGGATTCTGGGTAAGAACATTTCCAACCAGCAATATCTTAAGGCCGCGGGGCTGCTCAAAGCCGCCGGCATCAAGGTGCGCACTTCCAATATGCTCTTCCTGCCGGGAGAAGATATCGGCAAGGCCTTGAAAACCGTTGACTTGAACCGCGCCATGC
>JACPGN010000076.1 GCA_016182435.1 Lentisphaerota bacterium
TCATCTTCCTCGGTCTATACTTCCCGCGTTTCTCCTTCTTCTTCACGGTAACACCTCCGAAGATCTTCAACAGATCTTCATTTAGAAGTGTTACCCTATTTCAACCCTCAAGAGCGGCCATTATCCCGTCGTTAGCGCAACTGAAATGGCCGCCGCTGTCATGGGCATGGCCCTGGGCGGACGATAGGCGCTGCGCGCCGTCGAAGACCACGAAGGTCGCGTCCGGCTTCCAACTGCTCCGGAAGGTCACAATGCCCCGATCGGGGTCCATGAACTGGGTGGGAATACTGGTCTTCGACGGATGCGCCGGTTTGCGCAGATCGCTCAGCGTGAGCAGGGAATAAAGGTCCACGGGCGCCTGGAAGCCGGGCGCGAGTTTCAGTTCCGGAAAATCCACGCGCCGCGTCTTCATGTCCCGGGGACCTGCGCAGGCGATGGGATACGAGAGGGCGCCGTGCAGCCAGAGGAGCGCGGGGTCGCGGGTTTCCGCGGCCAGACGGGGAAAGACCGGGCTGCGCCAGCCGAAGTCGGCGCCGTAATCGCCCGTGTTGGACAGGAATTTTCCCCACGGCTGGACAAAGTGCAACATCGCCCGGCCGAAGCGGCGGTAGCGTGGCAGAGCATAGGCATCGTAAAGGCCGGCGCGCCGCAAGGGCTCCACGAGACGCGCCATGAAGGAGACCATGCCGGACCCATAGGCAATATCCTCAGCCGGGTAGCCGTTGGGGCCGATCCCGCAAAAAAGGGAGGCTTCAAACATGCGCAGCAACTCGCTCTCTTCTTCCGTCAGATCGGGCACGCCCGGATCGCCCTTGACGGCGAGGAGCGTCATCAGGGCCGCCAGGACGCTGCCGCCGCGGGGATGCGTGCGCACGGTATGGTGCGCGATCAGCGGCGGAAGAGAGTCGGCGGTTTCGACCGCATCGAGCAGCGGGCGCACCCTGTCCCGCAACGCGTTCATCAATTTGAGCCCGTAGCCGGTCCGGATTTTTTTTCGCAGTTGGAGAAGATCTTCCGGTCCGCAGAACAACCGCGGGTGAATTTTTCCATCGAACAACGTTTTCGCGCAGCCGAAGCTGGATTTCACGGGTTCATCCTTTTCCATTACAGGAAGTCAACCTATTCCGGGCCGGAGACAGTCGGGCGGAATTTCGTTAACGAAGCGCGAGGGCGCGAGGAACTGGATGCCGCCATTGGGCGCGCGGCGCATGGCCGGCGCGCACAGGAACAACTCGTCCTTGGCGCGCGTTACCGCCACGTAAAACAACCGCCGCTCCTCGGCGTCCTCGCCGGATTCGCGCATGGCGCGGCTGGAGGGGAACAGGCCGTCGGCCAGCCAGATCACGAATACCACTTTCCACTCCAGGCCCTTGGCCTGATGCACCGTGCTCAGGCGCAGGGTATCTCTGGCGATTCCATTCAGGCGATCGGCCTCGGCGTCCAGGTTGGTTACCAGGGCCACTTCATTGAGAAAATCCCCGGTGGATTTGAAGTTCGCCATGAACTCCATGACTTCCTGCAAATCCTCCTGGCGCCGTTCGTAGTCGTCGAAGGAATCGAGCAGATACTCCTCGTAAAAGGCCTTGCTGAACTGGAAGATAATTTCGGCCGGATCTTCCTTCAGTTCAACCGCGTATTTTTCGAAAATGGGCAGCAGGGTTTGCCAGACGGCGCGCGCGGCCTTGGGCAGGCGTTCCAGCACCGCCTGGCGCTGCTCGGCATTGCCTGCCTGGAAGCGGCCGCCCAGGGAGCGCCAGACTTTCGCGGCGGTTCCGCCGCTTACTCCCGGCAGGAGCGCAAGCAGCCGCGCGAACGCCAGTTCATCGCCGGGGTTATGCAGCATGCGCAACAGGCTGCAGGCATCCTTGACATGGGCCTGTTCGAAGAACCGCACGCCGGAGACCACCGTGTAGGGAATATGCGCGCGGGCCAGTTCCATCTGCAATTCCATGGCGTGATAATGGGCGCGATAGAGCACGACCATGTCGCGCCAGGCTTTGCCGGCGCGCCGCAGGCGCTGGAGCTGCTCGATGACATAACGCGCTTGGTGGCTGCCATCGCTTAAGGTAGCCAGGACGGGTTTATGATGGGCCGGCCGGGTGGCGCGCAGGACCTTCTGGAACTGGCGCGGATTGCCCGCGATGCAGCAGTTGGCGACCTGCAGAATCTCGGGCACGCTGCGGTAATTGGTTTCCAGCTTGAACGTGCGCGAATCGGGATAGCGTTCCGGGAAGGTCATGATGTTGCGATAGTCCGCGCCGCGCCAGGCATAGATGCTCTGGAAATCGTCGCCCACCACCAGCAGGTTGCGGTGGCGCTGGGCGAGCAGATCCACCCAATCGGCCTGGATCGGATTAGTATCCTGGTATTCATCCACGAGCACATAGCGGAACTGTTCCTGGTAGCGCGCGAGCACGTCGGCATGCTCCTTAAGGAGCTGCAGGCCGTTGATGAGCAGGTCGTCGAAATCCATGGCGTTCTGCGCGCGCTTTTTTTGCTGGTAGAACGTAAACACGCGCAGGGCCTCTACGGGGTCTATCGCGTGGGTTTCGAAATATTGCTCCACGGCCTCGCGCAGCTCCTGGCGCCGGTTGAGGGCGCTGCTTAAGATGCCAAAGAGCACTTCCGCTTTGGGAAATTGCTTGCCTTGGAGCTTCAAATCGGCCATGCCCGCTTTTATCAGGCTGATGGAATCATCATGGTCGAGGATGGTGAAATCGCACCCATAGTTCAGCCTCTGGGCGTAGCGGCGCAGCATCCGGTTGGCCAGGTGATGGAAGGTGCCGCCCCATAATCCGCCCACGCGCTCGCCCACCAGCTCCTGGGCGCGATCGAGCATCTCGCGCGCCGCCCGGTTGGTAAAGGTCAGCAGCAGGATCTGCCGGGCATCCACGCCTTGTTGCACGAGGTAAGCCACCCGGTAGACCAGCGTGCGGGTCTTGCCGGTGCCGGCGGCGGCCAGCACGAAGAGCGGCCCGTCTGGCGCCGTCACGGTGGAGAGTTGCTCGGCATTCAGGGCTTGGGCGAAGTTGATGGGGCCGGATGAGACTGCCACGGTCACGGCTGATTCCCCGTCCGAGCCTGGGCAGGCCCCGGCCGCTCAGGTGTGCGCGCTTCCGCGCTCAGCCGGGAATGCAATTGGAGCA
>JACPGN010000035.1 GCA_016182435.1 Lentisphaerota bacterium
CTTTCACGGCGGCGGTGGCGGCCGCATTGCCCTGTGGCGGATGTATCACACCTTTACGAGCACTAATGTTACGGTCACCGGCGGCGCCGCCGGCGGCGCGCAGGGGAAAGCCGGCGCCAATGGCACAATCTTCTGGGGCCAGATCCCGTCCCCCGGATCAATCTTCACCGGGAGATAGGATGCAGCGTTCCTGAGAATCGGGTAACCCCTCTGTTATTCGGGTAGGTCGTGAACTTCTCATGCCATAGGCAGATCCGCCTGCTGGCGGAAATGCTGTCATTCCCGCGGAAGCGGGAATCCAGGACCGGTTCTTCATCGGACTACTCTGGATTCCCGTTTTCACGGGAATGACAGGCAAAAAACAACGTTTGAGACGGGGCAAGAATAACAGCAGCGCAACTAATGTAAAGAAACGTTAGGGACACTACGCCAACAAACCATGAGGCTAACTTGACACCATTTGAAGGCATATATCCCGCGCTGGTAACGCCGCTGACCAGCGCCGGAGAGCTGAACGAGGCGGCGCTGGAAAAACTTGTCGAGTTTCACGTCGCTGCCGGCGTGGACGGGCTTTATATTGGCGGTACTTCCGGCGAAGGGCTTCTCTTAGACGTTGCCACGCGCCGGCGCCTGGCGGAGCGCGTGGTGTCCACCAGAGGCGGATCCGCCTCCGGCGGAAAATGCGCGCGCGGGCTGAAAGTGATTGTGCACGTGGCTTGCTGCGCGACTTGCGATGCCGTGGCCTTAGCCCGCGCCGCCGAGGAAGCCGGCGCCGACGCCATCTCGGCTGTGCCGCCCATTTTTTTCAAGTTTGGCTTTGATGGCGTCCGCGAATACTACCGGCAGATCGCCGCGGCCTCACGCCTGCCGTTCCTGGTCTATTACATCCCGGCGCTCAGCGGGATGGCCTGTTCGCTTGAAGAGATCGGACGGTTGTTCGAATTGCCCAACGTGCAAGGTGTGAAATTTTCCGACTATAACCTCTATCTCTTGCGCAGCCTGCGCGAGCATTATCCGGCGAAAATTGTCTTCAGCGGCAACGACGAAATCTTTCTTCCCGCGCTGGTCATGGGCGCGCATGGCTCGATCGGCCTCACGCTGAACTTCATGCCGCGGCTGTATGTTAACATCTACCGGGCCTTCAAGAGCGGAAATCTGGCCGAAGCCCAGCGCTTGCAGTTCCAGGCCAACCGCGTGATTGAGGTGGTGATCCGGCATGGCCAGCTCGCCAGCGCCAAGGCCATCATGGGCATGCTGCGTGTTGCGGATTGCGGGCCCTGCCGTGCTCCCATTGCGTCCATTTCCGGTGAAGCGCAAGACCGGCTCCGGCAGGACCTCGAACAAGTGGGCTTCTTCGATGCTGCCTTTAACGCCTGAGAATCTGTGGGAAAATTTACTATAGGCGGTCGGGGTGGCCTGCCCGAGCGACGGCCAGGGAACCCGACCCTCCAATTTTTAAAAAATGATTTCATCAATGGAGGGACGACTTCCACGTCGTCCGTAATGATAGAAAGGGTCATGCCCCAAACTCCGCTCTATTCCGAGTTTCCGCTGGCTGAATACCAGCGGCGAGTCGAGCGCGCGCGCGCGGAAATGGCAAAACTCCGCATTGACGCGCTCCTGCTGACCGCCAGGGAAAACCTCCGTTATTTTGCCGGCGGCCCGCTGACCGAGCTCTTCATTGATACCTACAACACCTTCTTCCTGCTGCTGAGCGCCGATCCGACAATAGACGCCGCGCTGATCATGTCCACCGGACGCGAAGGGCCCTCCTGCGCCTCCTGGGTGCCGGATAAACGATTTTGGGGTTACGGCAAGACCGGCTCGGTTATGGATCAGAGCCGGTCGCTTTCTCTCGTGGTGGACACCATCGCCGAGAAAGGCCTGGCCAAGGCGGCAATCGCCACGGAGTTGGATAACGGACTGCGGATCGGCATGACGGCCACCGAGTTCCAGCAACTGCGCGAAGCGCTGCCGAAAGCCGAATTCCGTTCGGCCGCTCCCGTCGTATGGCCGGTGCGCGCGATCAAATCCGACCTGGAAATCGCCAAAATCAGACAGGCTTGCCGCATCACCTGCGAGGCCTTCGCGGTGGCTCAACGCGAGCTGCGCGCCGGAATGATGGAGCGCGAAGCGGCGGCCATCGTCCGGTCGGAGATGTTCAAGCGCGGCGCGACCGGCGAGGGGTTTTTGGCGCTCTTCGGCGGACCGCGGGGCATCTGGGCCGATGCCATTGCCAGCGATTACCGCTTTCAGCGCGGGGATCTGATCATGTTTGATGGCGGTTGCTGCGTGGACGGCTATTACGCCGACGTGTCCCGCATGGCCTGGGTTGGCGAGCCTCCAGCCGCGGACCACCGGCTCTATGAACTGGCCCGCCAGGCCAACGCGGAAGCCCTGGCCGCGCTCAAGCCCGGCGCGAAAATCAAGGACGTCCACGCGGCCGGCCAGCGGGCTTTCAGGACGCAAGGCGCGGGTGAATTGCTGGTTTTCGGCGGCGGCCAGTTGGGGCATGGGATCGGGCTGAGCATTCACGAGCAGCCGGACATGTCGGCCGATTCGGAGGAGAAGCTGCAGCCAGGAATGGTAATTGCCGTGGAGCCGGCGATTACGAACAAGCCCAGGTGGACTGATTCCGACCGCTTTTTTATCGTGGAGAACAACGTCGTCATCACCGAGCAAGGGTATGAATTACTGACACCCATGCCCGATGAGCTGTGGATCGTGGAGGCCTAACGCGGGCTTATGCCCGCCGCGTCACTCCGCGAAGCGTTTCGCAAGCGGCGTGGCAACCCAAACAAGACAAGTCTCACCACGGAGACACGGAGGCGCTGAGGAAGAGGTTCTCCTCACGTGTTCTCTTCCGGCCAATCGTTGCGTGCATTCCGGACGCGCGTAAGCGCGCCTCGGAATGCACGCAACACTCCTGTGGGGAGAAGGCAGAGATTAAGGAAACGGAGTCATACTCCGTGCCTCCGTGTCTCCGTGGTGAATCCCATATTGCTTTTCATGCAACAACATCTTGTTTGTTAGCGCGGTTATGAATGGCGGAAACATACACGCAAAAACGTGTATCTTTATGGGAAAGGGTCTCGGAGGAGGCCGGTGGAATATGCAAAAGCAACCAGTATTGGTCGTAGGGGCGGGGTTCTGGGGCAAGCGCTGGATCGAAACGGTGCGCGCCCATCCCGCCCTTGAACTCTCCGGCGTGGTGGCGCGGACCGAGGCGACGTTGAAGGACGTGCGCCGGCGCTACGGCCTGGCGAAAGACCTTTGCTTCACCGACTTGCCCCTGGCATTGCGCGCGCGTGAAGCCGGGATCGTGGCGATCGTGTCTCCGGCTCAGGCGCACCTGGAACATATCCGCGCGGCCCTGCGAGCGGGCGCGCAGGTCATCTGCGAGAAACCGCTGGCCGACAACTGGAAGGCGGCCCTCGAAATCGCCAAGATTGTGCGCGCCCATCCGCGCCAGCAATTCATGGTGGCGCAAACACGGCGGTTCACCGGACAGGTTGAAACCCTCCGGCGCACGATCGAGACGGGTCGCATCGGCAAACTGGACTCGATCATGTTCGATCACCGCGTTAATTATACCGGCGGCGGATACCGGCAACGGATGGAGTTCCCGGTGTTGGAGGACATGATTTGCCACCATCTCGACGCTCTGCGCTATATCACCGGTCAGGAGCCACGCAAGGTTTTTGCCGAAGCCTGGAACCCGCCCTGGAGCCAGTTTGATGGCCGGGCCTCGAATATTTTATGGACGGAAATGACGCAAGGCATCCGCCTCAGCTA
>JACPGN010000074.1 GCA_016182435.1 Lentisphaerota bacterium
CCGCGATTCAGGCCAGACAACAATATCCCGACCAGATCAAGCGCATGGAATCGCAGAGACAATACTTCCGTAAGCTGATCACCTTACGCAAAGATGATTGGCCCTATGAGTACCAGTTCTGGCAGGATCATGACTGGCTCTGACCACGCGAAGCGCGTGGCAAGCCGGTAGCGCAATCGTAATGGGTCAGTTATTGGGGGCGTCGATCCCAATGGCCTGACACAAGGTCAGGCCCTACGTAGGGCGTCCGGCGGCTGCCGGATCGCGCCCCCACGTAACTGAGAAGCTGTGAAAAAATTGCGGACGACATGCCTGCCCGCAGTGGCTGCGCCACAGGCGCTGCAGGCGGGGAAGTCGTCCCTCCACTCGTGGCCACGCCAAGAGCGTGGCAAGCGCGTTTATCCAGCGCCGCGCGGGATGGCGAGCCATTGGTGAAATCAAGCCGTCCCGACCAGAATGAGTCGGGATGGAGGGCTTGTCCGCCTATGGAGGGTCGGGTTCCACCCCGACCGTCTGGATTCAATTTTTTCACAGCTTCTGAGGCATTACCGGTTTTTTATCCCACAGCTCCGCGAGGGTTTTGAGGGCTTCCTCGACAAAAACCTGGCCGCCGGCCGGGCTGATTGCGTTGCAATAGACATTGGCGCTGTAGCTTTCCCCGCGCGCGGCACGCTCCGTCGGCAGGTAGAAGCCATCCCAGCCGAGTTGGGGATGGTCGGTCGCCGCCAACTGGATAAAGAAAGTCTGCAGGGCGGGACTGCGCGCCTTGATGCGGATGCCGTAATCGAGAAATAGTTCGTAGGGACAGCTTACCCAGGCTATCTCGCTCAGGCGGACAACATGCATATCAATGGGGAGCGTCGGGGAGGATTGCTGTCGCTCGTAGCGGCGCAAGGCAAGCCGGCAGCGCATCAGGCTCACGGCGCGCCTGCAATTATCCGCTTGCCACGCGCTACGCATGGCCAGTTGACGAGCCGGGTCCGGAGAACTTGAAGGCGGCTGGGCTTCCAGTTGCGCAAGGTCGGCGCGCACCAGATTAATCTCGGCTTCGCTGATCAGGCGGCGGGGCAGTTCGATGGTTCTGACGATGTGCTGCAGCAATAAACTGCCCCGGGCATCCTTTTGGACAGCCGGCAGAACTTCGGTGACGGTTGCGCTCACCCGGCGGGCGATTTCCTCGCGCCGGTCAATGCCTTTCAGCGCTAACATGCGGTTCTCGGCTTCCTTGTACCAGAGCAGGTGCGGGGATTGGTCGCCGGCGGCCGCGCATTGGGGCAGGATAAACAAGTTTTTCCCCAGGCGCCGGCGCAACGCCACGCGCGTCTCATGCCAGAAATCAGCGGAAATCTGGTTTATACTTTCGGTTTCCTGGGATGGACAGGCCAGGTTGACGACCACGCCCGTAAGTTTACCGGCGTCATCCCAGGTGAACAGTAAATCCACGGAATGATCTTCATAGCCTTCCACGTGGCTGAACATTTTGTCATTGGTATTGCCATACATGCGGGCGAAGCGCTCAGTCCGTAAGCCCGGCATATGAACGTAGTCGGGACGCTCTGACAGGTCGTCAAAATAAACTGCGCGCCGATTGCGGCCTACGACGGCTTGTCCCAACCCCCAACTGACTTGCGCCGGGCGCCGATTATGCCAGGCCGCGACGATGGCTTCCGCCGCCCGAGCGGTAAAGAAGTCGGCATATTCTTTCCCGGTCATGACCCCGGCCGGCGCCGGCGGGTAGCAGTCATCGGTCAGCATTGGCGCCGTATGGGTATGCGTGGCATGGATGATAATCTGTTCTGTCGCCAGCTCGGGAATCTGTCGTTTCACTATTTGCTGTATCTGCTGGTTAACACCAAACGCGATATGTGCCGTATCGGCGCTCAGGAACACAACGGCCGCGCCGGGCGCAGCGCCTTCGTGCGATAATGCCAGGGCCGTGACCGTCAGGGGGTCCTTGACCTCCCGGGTGATGCGCATACTCACCTGGCCCATTAGGTTGACCAGCGAGGACGGCGTCACATCGCCTGAGGCCCAGCCGACTAATAATTTTCGATCCATAGTGGATTCCTTTTTATTGTGAGATCATTAGTGTCCAAAATAATATTCCCTCTCCCTTGGGAGAGGTGCCAGCGGTGTTCAAAATAATATTCCCTCTCCCTTGGGAGAGGGTAGGGTGAGGGGCCTGCCCGAGCGTCGGCCAGGGAATGCAGGCAAATGTACCCCCTCACCTCGGTCCTCTCCCGAGGGAGAGGATGAGGTTCCGTAAATCGACAACTTGAAGATGGTGTTGTGTTTCCGTCGAAGTTATATGCGGATCCGCCTATGGCGGAATCAACGCTTTTATACGTTCTGAAATCATTGTGTTGGACAAGAGTGTTGGTTATACGTTACTCAGGAGTTGACGCAAATAGCCGGCGGCCCGGCGGGTAGCATCGGCGGGAGCATAACGGTCGCCTTCATATTCGATGTTGATGTAGCCGGGATAGCCGGAACGCCGCATGGCTTGCAGGCAGGCCTGGTGATTGACCAGGCCTTCGCCGATCAAGGCGGCCTGATACCAGCGGCCATCAAGGCCTTCCATACCTTGTCCATGCTCGCCCAGGACCCAATCCTTGAAATGGGCGTGGATGATGTGCGGCGCGCAGCGTTCGAAAGATGCGGCCGAGTCCTCGCCGCCTATCAGGGCGTTGCCGTTGTCGAACGTGATCTTGAGCCCGGGCACTTCGCGCACGGCTTCCAATAAATCGGAGGAGATCGCAAAGGGACTGGTCGCGCCGGGGAAGTTTTCCAGGGTAAGCGTTAGGCCCGCCTGGCGCGCCAGGACCAGAGCTTCTTGCAGGCCGCGAATGATGTAGCTGCGGGCCAGATCGCGGGGAACGCCTTTTTTGCCCGGCGTGGGAATCATGACTCGGTCAGTGCCCAGGATAACCGCGGCCTCAATGCCTTGCTTAATGGTGTCCACCCCGGCCTGGCGCGCGGCCGTGGACGGGAAAATGAGGTCGGCTAAGAAAGTGTGGCAGACCGTTTTCAGACCGTGCTGGTCCAGCATCCGCCGAAGCTCCTGCGGTTTCTTGCCGTAGGTGGTAACCAGGTCCACGCCATCGAGCTTCAGTTCGTTGGCCAACGCGCACATGGCGTTGAGGTCAAAATCCTTGGCGCGCGCTAAAGTGTAAGACATGATGGCCAGTTTCATAAGCAATTGCCTCCGGAATTACTATGCCTTTAAATTCTTCTTTCTGAAATGTGTTGAATGCGTGTTGAACATTTTCCCTGTTGGGCGGCCTGGTCGCTCCGTGGTAGGGACGGCTCGCCGAGCCGTCCGCGGCGCTCTCGGCGAGAGCGCCCTACCAAAGTTTCAAATATGTTTGGCTGGAGATTATTAACCACAAAGAAGCACACGCAGAGCGTAAAAAATTATTTTGTGAATCTTGTGCATCTTTGTGGCAACTTTTAATTCTTGACTGCCAGGATTTTTTCAACATCCAGGCGATCCAGTTGCCCAAACACTTTCCTGAATCCGCGGGCGACCGCTGTGACCGCGGCCTTGCCGTTGGGCGCGCGCAGCGGAGTGGTCAGGCCGAAGTGCGTGGCGCAATGGCGTTGGGCCACGGGAAATTTGGCCGGGTCGTATTTCACCGGCCGGGTCCGACGGCAAGTCCAAGGGCAGCCGTGGCCGTAGGCATTTTTGGCGCGGAAGACCGTCATGGCCGGCAGGATGAAGCTCTGCCAGACGCTCGCCGGAACGCCTTCGGCTTTAAGCGCTTTCATGACCGCGTCGCGGAATCGCCCCGGCTGGCCGTTCCATCTGGCAGTGCCAAGATCAATCCGGCTGGTGAAATTATACCAGTTGTGCGTATGGCCGGCGGGCTCGACGGGCAGGATCAGTCCCGGCGTGCCTTTAAGCTCGGCGATAAGCAGCGCGGCGTTTTCGCGCTGGGTCTTGAAATAGTAATCCAACCGGGAAAGCTGGGCGCGTCCGAAGGCGGCCACCAGATCGCTGCTGCGGTACATCCAGCCTAGGGCGTAAGCATGGTAATCGCGCGCCTGCGCCGGCGAGCGGGTTTCGCCGAACGACCAGAGTTGCTTGGCCTTCTGATACATTTCCGGGTTATTGGTGACGAACATTCCGCCTTCGCCGCTGCACAGGCACTTGTTCTGGTTGAAGCTGAAGGCCGCGCAGTCGCCGAACGTGCCGACCTTTTTGTTTTTGAAGCGCGCGCCGTGGGCCTGGCAGGCGTCCTCAATCACAAACAAGTTATGCTTGCGGGCGATCCGCAGAACCTGATCCATGTTGACGGCGAGCCCATGCAGGTGCACGACGATAATAGCGCGGGTCTTGGGCGTGATGGCCCGCTCGATTTTGTTAACATCAATATTGATGGTGGCAAAGTCAATATCCACGAATACCGGGATGCAGTTGTGGTGCAATATGCAGGTGGCGCTGGAGCTCCAGGAATAGGCCGGTGCAAGCACGTGATCGCCCGCGCTCAGGCCGCAGGCCGCCAAGCCCATGTGCAAGGCGGCGGTGCCGCTGTTGGTGTTGATGGCAAATTCGTTGCCGTTCCAGGCGGCAAACTCCTTCTCAAAAGCCCGGCAGTTTGGCCCGAAAGCGTGGTCGGCGCCGTTGAGCGAGGAAAGCACCATCCGGCGGTCGCGCTCCCCGATAGGCGGCCAGGCTTTAATCAGTTTGTCGGGCACCGCTTTCTTCCCGCCGTTAATTGCCAGGGTATCCATCGTCAAACTCGCTCTAATAGGAAATTGCTCTTTCGTAGCCGCGCCGGTGACGGCGTGGATTCTTTCGGCGGCCTTTTACATCCGTCCTCTGTCGTCCCGCGTAACGCGGGATAAATCTGTCGCTTGCCACGCGTCCCGCGTGGTCCGTCATCCGTCTTACGCAAACCCATGCGCGCGCATGAACTTCATGTTCATCACCGCGCTTTCCTTGTTGCCGAATCGGGAGGAGTCCAGCTCGAGCGTGAGGTAGCCGTCGTAGCCCACCCGCTCCAGAACTTTGAAGATGCCCGCGAAATCCACCTCGCCCTCGCCCAGTTCCAGGAAGTTGCTGTAGACCTCGAAGCCCTGCTTCTGGCCGCCGTCGCCGGCCGCCGTCTTGTTTTTCCTGACGTCCTTAAGGTGCACGAAGCGGATGCGCTCGGCATAGCGATCGAAAACTTCGACCGCATTGCAGCGGCCGACCGTCAGGTGGGCGGTATCCGGTCCGAAATAAATAAGCTTCGGGTCGGTGTTGCGCATGAGGAAATCAATTTCATTTTCGAACATGGCCCGCGTGTTGGCATGGGGATGCAGGCAGGGCTTGATGCCGTAGCTCCGGCAGGCTTCGCCGATGCGTGTAAGCGTTTTCAGTTCGGCCTTAAGCTCTTCCGGAGTGGCGCCGCCGCCGGGCTTGCCGGCAGCCTGGACGCTGATGGAGCGGATCTTGTTGGCGGAGAGGAAATCGAGCGCTTCCTGCACGGTGCGCGTGTCTTTCTCAATGTCGCCGCGGTTCCAGAAATAGAAACTCACCGGATACACCTGGTATTCGTCAATGATGGCCTTGAATTCCGCCGGACGGTCTTTGAACATGGCCACCGCCGTGGCGACGCTTTCAAAGTAGCGGAAGCCCACGGCATTCATATCCGCCAGACCCTGCCGCAACTGTTCTTCCTTCTCCAGCCCCCACGGCCAGATTGCGTAAGCCAGCGTAGCTTTGCTCATTCTGCCATCCTTTCTCCGGTTTGTTCCTCGTCGCCGGCGAGTTACCCTGCTGATTCCTGGTTTTGAAAGCAAGCAAAAAAAGGACAGCAAAAAAGGAGTTTCAGTCAAATGATCCGCTTCGCTTCCGTGATCAATTCGCCTGGTTCTCGCGTCCAGACTTTATTGCCGATTGTGGTAACCCCTCAGTGAATGGGGGGCGTCGATCCCAACGGCCTGACGCAAGGTCAGGCCCTACGTAGGGCGCGACCTTGCGTCGCGCCATTTCCCCCATTGACTGACCCACCTGCCGATTGTGTGCTTTTCTTCTTGCGCCTTTTGGGTCTCAGTCATAACATTTTCCTTTAATAAGAGCTAACTGAACATAGACTTTCTTCCGTGTTTTGGTGTCTAATACCATATCATCGCGGAAGATAGTCAAAACAATCAATGGTTGCTAAGAGGAATATGAAAAACAAAACTGCAATGATTGTTCTAGTGGTGGGGCTTGCGGCCCCATTGTGTCGCGCAGAACGACCAGAAAATGAACTGCCGATGTATGGAGGAAAGCATAAGCCGAGCATTGAACAGAACAAGGATTTCGGCATCTCTGCGGCCAAACTCGGCTGGCAATACTACTTCCAAGGAGACTTGGATACTGCGATCAAGCGATTCAACCAAGCCTGGCTGTTCGATACAAACAGCGTTGATGCGTTGTGGGGGTTCGGATTGATCATGGGGCAGCAAGCGTCGCAGGAAGACCCGCAGAAAAGCCTGAAGGAGTCGATTCGGTTTCTGCAGATGGCGCATGGGCGAGACCCCAAGAATGGACGGATCATTGGGGATCTTGCTTTCTCGCACACAATATTGGGGCACTACTACAAATTACAACAGAAGAACGACAAGGAAGCCTGGGAGCACTTTGCAGAGGCAGGCAAGTTGTTTGCTGATGCATTCAAGGCCGATCCCAAATATCCGCCGACCGTTGCGAATTGGTCGGTGTTCTATTTCTACACAGGGGACTACCAGAAAGCCAAGAGCAAGGCCGATGAAGCAATAAAGATGGGCTACAAGTTCAGCCCTGATTATGTCAACGATTTAGAAAGGCACATCAAATAGCGAACAAAGCCTCCGAGGTTACGGCTCGCAAGCTCGCCGAACCTCAAGGCCGCCGTTCACGCCGTGCTTCGCGGCGTGAATGGCGCGGTTGGGACCATCCACATGGTTTGCTCCGCTTCGCGTCGCGAACCATGCGGATGGAGCGGATAGATTTTTCGTGATAACCGGAGTTATCACGGACAATCCGCACACATTCGCGCCATTCGGCCAATCAGGAAAGGGCTTGACTCCAATATTCCGGCGTGGAATGATACAAACAGTATGACAACAATAGTCCAAAAGCTCGCAGAAGAGGTGCAGTCCCTTCCCGATGCAGAACTGGACGAGTTCCTATCTTGGCTCGCCGACTATGAACTCGTGCATGTCGATCCGTGGGACAAAGAGATTGAACGAGATTCTTTGCCTGGCGGACGGCTTGATGGCGTGCTTAACCGGGTTCGACGAGGCATCGCCGCAGGAAGGACCAAGCCCCTCGATGAAGTCCTCGACAACTCCTGATTTCTGGGCGACATATTCCTCGACGCCTCCAGAAATCAAGGCGAGGGCGAAAATAGCCTACCGATTGTGGAAGCACAATCCGCGACATCCGTCGCTCCAATTCAAGAAAGTCGGCAACATGTGGTCTATCCGCATTGGTGGCGGCTATCGGGCGCTGGCGCTTCTCGATCGCGACACGTTTTACTGGTTCTGGATTGGGATGCACGACGAGTACAAGCGACTCCTCGATTTACAGTGACCGAAAAGAAGTCCGAACCAGCGCCGGCACTTTATCGTCGGCGCGCAGCGCACCGAAAAGTGAGGCGCATCGTTCTCTCATTTGACAACAGGAAAGCCAATGCGGTAGGATAGCGCTGAATTGGGAGGCGCATATTCATGACCACGGTGACAGAGATACAGAAAGCGGTACAGTCCCTGCCCGAGGATCAGTTTGATCAGTTCTCCTCGTGGTTCAATGCCTACGAGGAGAAACACCGGGATCAGCAGATCGAGTGAGACCAGAAAGCAGGTCCATTGCGTGATCTGATGGAGAAAGCTCGGGGTGACTTTGAGGCGGGCAAATGCAGCCGCCTCTGAGCCACTTCAGTGGGCATGAATGCGCCATCCAAAGAGAAAGGTATTTTCTGGATTTGGATCGGATCACATGCCGAATACGACCGTTTCATTAGACGAAGCTGAGAGAACAACATCTTGGACTTTAAGGATTCGACTTCATGAGCACATTGGTCAAAGCAGACGTATTGAGCCTGAGCGTTCCCGAGCGTATCCAGCTCGTCGAGGACATCTGGGACACGATCGCCGAGGTGCCAGAGGAAGTCGGCCTGAGCGACGAGCAGAAGGCTGAGCTTGACCGACGCCTGGATGCGTACCATCAGAACCCCGACGAGGGATCCCCGTGGGGAATGGTTCGAGAGCGAATCAGGAGCAGACAATGAGCCGTCGGCTCATCGTCCGTCCCGAAGCGGAAACGGAGATGGCCGATGCCTTCGACTGGTACGAGGACCGCGTTCCCGGCCTCGGGTCCGAGTTCTTGCTCTGCGTGGATGCTGTCTTCAGCTCGATTCTGCGGAACCCACAGCACTTTCAGCGCGTTCATCGAACCGTTCGGCATGCACTCGCACGTCGGTTTCCGTACGAAGTCTTCTTTGTGGAAGATGATGAGCGCGTCGTGGTCCTTTCGGTCTTCCATGCCAAACGAAACCCGAAGCGCTGGCAGAAAAGAATCTGAGAAGCTTCGAACAAGACGGGGGCACGGTACCCCCTGGGGGCGCGCGGACGCGCCCCAGCTGATGGAGAAAGCTCGGGATGACTTTGAGGTTGCTATCGCGTCGCGAACCAAGCGGATGGAGCGGATAGATTCTCCGTGATAACCGGAGTTATCACGGACAACCGCCGCTACCTTTTCAGCAAGGGTGCCCTCGCCGAGGCCTTCCAGTCCCGTTTCATCCGGCGGCCGCGCTCGCCGGCGGGCTGTTTCTGACATTGGCCGACACACTGGCGCGCGCGCTGATCGCGCCGATTGAAATTCCCGTCGGCGTCATCACCGCGCTGATGGGCGGGCCGTTTTTTCTGGTGATCCTGCGCCGCCGGCGCCATGGGGAGTGGAGCGAATGAGCGCATTTGAATTCGAACACGTGACCGCCGGCTATAACCGCAGCGTGGTGCTGCGCGATGTTCATTGCGCGGTTGCCGAAGGCGAGATGGTCGCCCTCCTGGGGCCCAACGGCGCGGGCAAATCCACGCTCTTGCGCGTATTGACCGGCCTGCTTGAGCCATTCGCGGGCCGGGTCCAGCTCTTCGGCCAGGACGTGCGCCGCCTGAAGGCGCTGGACCGTTCGCGCCTGATTGCCGTGGTACCGCAGGAGCTTAAGACGCCCATGGCCTACACCGTGGAGGACCTGGTATTCATGGGCCGCGCCGGGCGGCTGCCAGCGTGGCAAGCGCCGACGGCCGCCGACCGGCGGATTGTCGAGCAGGCCATGGCTTACACGGATGTCCGCGACCTGCGCGATCGTCCGCTGGATGCCCTGAGCGGCGGCGAGAAACAGCGCGCGGTGATTGCCATGGCCCTGGCCCAGGAACCCCGCGTGATTGTTATGGACGAGCCGACCACCCACCTCGACTTGAATCATGCGCTCGAAATCATGCAGATCGTCGAACGCCTGAACGGCGAGCAGGGCGTTACCGTCCTGATGACCAGCCACGATTTGAACCAGGCCGCCGAGTTCTGTCGCCGGCTGCTGCTGCTGGACCATGGCGCGCTGATCGCCGATGGGGCGCCGGCCGATGTTCTGCACGAAGACATTTTAAGCAATGTGTATCACTGCGCTATCCGGGTCCGGCAAGACCCCGATACCGGCGCGCTGCTGGTCCGGCCCGAGCGCCGGCCAAGGCCAGCGCCACGCAGTTAGCATTCGCAATTGTTGCCCTTGAATAACCGTAAATAATATGCATTATATGACGCTAACAACCCCTAATCAGGTGCGTCTTGAACCGAAAAGCCTTTACATACTTATCGGAATGGAAGAAACGCGACCGGCGGAAGCCTCTTGTCGTTAGAGGCGCTCGCCAAGTCGGAAAATCATATCTGGTGGAGGATTTTGCCAAGCGCGAATTCGCCAGCCGACTCACGATCAATGCTGAACGGGATCGGGAGTTTCTGCGGCGAGTTGTCCACGAAACCCCGCTCCGGATGCTCCAGTTGATTGAGTTGGAGTATGGCTGCCGCCTGATTCCGGGAGAGAGCCTGATTTTTTTTGATGAGATCCAGGCGGTTCCGGAACTCTTTGCCCGACTCCGGTATTTTTACGAGGAAACGCCGGAGCTGCATGTTATCGCCGCTGGTTCGCTTCTGGATTTTGTCCTGGAGGACCATTCATTTTCAATGCCGGTTGGCCGCATCGAATACCTACATCTCGGTCCCATGACTTTCGGCGAGTTTCTCGACGCCACGGGAAACGGACGCTGGAACGATTTCCTCTCGGCTTTCGGAAGCGGCGACCAGATGCCGGATTCAGCGCACGAAACACTCTCAAGGTTTTTTCGAACCTTCCTGGCGCTGGGCGGCATGCCCGAGGCGGTGGCCACGTACGCGCACACCCATTCCCTATTGGAGGCCGACCGTATCAAGGAGACGATCCTCGGCACGCTGCGCGACGATTTTGCCAAGTATGGAAGGAAGGTCAACCATGAACGGCTGTTGCAGGTTTTCAACCGGCTTCCGGCTTTAGTGGGGCAAAAGTTCAAATATGTGAATGTATCCCGTGAAGAATCGGCGCGGGAGATTGGCCGTTGTCTCCATCTGCTGGAGCTCGCGCGACTGGCCTATCGGGTCAGGCGCTCCGCGTGTTCCGGCCTGCCGCTGGGGGTGGATGCGCGGGAGGATGCCTTCAAGGTGTTGTTCCTGGACACGGGTTTGCTTCTGCGCGCGTGTGGTTTGGGGGCCGGCGCGGTGGAGCGCGAGCCTGATCTGATGCTGGTAAATGCCGGCGCCGTTGCCGAACAGGTCGTCGGGCAACATCTGCTGTATGCGCGGCACTGCTGGGAAACGCCGGAATTATACTACTGGGCGCGGGAGAAACCGACTTCCGCGGCGGAGGTGGACTATGTGATCGCCCGCGGCGGGCAAATTGTGCCCGTTGAAGTGAAAGCGGGGAAGACCGGGACATTGCGCTCGCTCTGGCAGTTTGTGGCCGAGAAAAAGACCGAACTGGCTTTGCGTTTCAACACGGATAAGCCCTCCCTGCTGGACGCCGCCGACACCATGCACGACGGGACAAGAATTTCGTATCGCCTGCTCTCGCTGCCCCTTTATCTCATTGACCAGGCCAACCGACTGACGGAAGAGGCGTAACCGGAAGAATATGAATGACCGGCGCGCTGCTGGTCAGGACCGTCCGCCGGCGAAGGCCGGCGCCGCGC
>JACPGN010000069.1 GCA_016182435.1 Lentisphaerota bacterium
CCATGTCCGGCCCGGCGAGGTGATTTTCGGCACGGATTCGCACACCTGCACGCATGGTGCTTTGGGCGCCTTCGCCACGGGCATTGGCAATACCGATGCGGCCTTTGTGATGGGCACGGGCAAGCTGCTGCTCAAGGTGCCCGCGACGCTGCGCTTCACGCTCCAGGGGCTTAAACCCGATTACCTCATGGCCAAGGATATTATCCTGCGTATCATCGGCGAGATCGGCGTCGAAGGCGCTAACTATTGCGCCATGGAGTTCCGCGGGGAGGCCATTGAGGCGCTCTCCATCGAGGAGCGCATGACGATCTGCAATATGGCCATCGAGGCCGGCGCCAAGAACGGCATCATCGCCCCGGACGAGAAAGCTTTTGCCTATGTGCGCGCGCGCACGTCGAAGACCTTTACACCGCTGGAGAGCGATCCGGATTGCGCGGTCGCCAAAGATTATACTTATGATGTCGCCACCTTCGAGCCTGGCGTGGCTAAGCCGCACTCGCCGGGGGCGTATGCCCCGGCGCGCGAGCTTGCCGGGGTCAAAATTGACCGGGCCTATATCGGCTCGTGCACGGGCGGCAAACTTACGGATTTCATTGCCGCAGCCGTGATTCTGCAGGGCAAGCGCGTCAGCGTGGACACTTTTCTCGTTCCCGCTACGCAGGAAGTGGCGAAAAGTCTGGCCAGCGAGCGGATCAATGGTGAGCCGCTGACCGATATCTTCAAAAAGGCCGGCTGCCTGGATATTGCCCCGCCTTCGTGCGCGGCCTGCCTGGGCGGGCCGCCGGACACTTTCGGGCGCGCGCATGGGCGCGAGGTGGTCATCAGCACCACCAACCGGAATTTCATCGGCCGGATGGGGTCGAAAGACGCGCAAATTTACCTGGCCTCGCCGCTCACGGCGGCGGCTTCGGCGGTTACGGGCCGCGTCACTGACCCAAGGGAGTTTTTATGATCTAAGCGAGGGGGAAAACATTCAACGTTCAACATTCAACTTTAAACTTTCAACACCGGAAATTTTTTATGAGCCAGCAGAAATTTGATCTGGAAGAACGGTTACTAAATTATGCGGCTGAAATCATACAGCTTGCAGAACGTCTTCCTCATACAAGGGCAGGCAATCATATTGCCGCCCAGATTCTCCGCTCAGGAACATCGCCGTTGCCAAATCATGGCGAAGCTCAAGCGGCTGAATCAAAGAGTGACTTTGTGCACAAAATGAGCATTTGCCTCAAGGAATTAAGAGAAACCCGAAGATGGCTTCGATTAATTCGACGACTTCCTTTCATTAACCTCCATTTAGCAACCGAAGCTCTATTAAAGGAAACCGAAGAATTGATTATGATTTTCTCGGCAAGCATTAAAACCGCCCGAAAAATCAATGTTGGACGTTGAACGTTGGATGTTGAATGTTTCCTAATTATTGTTTATGGAAAACGATACTACACCAATTCTGGCCGGCCGGGTCTACGTTCTCGGCGACAATATTGACACGGACCAGATCATTCCCGCCCAGCACTTGAACCTGGTGCCGACGATTCCTGAGGAATACCGCCAACTGGGCGCGCTGGCCCTCTCCGGCTTGCCGGAGGGGGGGGCCGCGTTCATCAAGCCGGGGGAAAAGCGCGCGGAATACAAGATTATCGTGGCCGGGCGTAATTTCGGGTGCGGCTCATCGCGCGAGCATGCGGGCGTGGCCCTGGCCGCCGCCGGCATCCGGGCGATTGTGGCGGAATCATACGCGCGCATTTTCTTTCGCAATGCCGTAGCCACCGGCGCGCTTTTTCCCTTTGAGACCGAAAAAGACTTGCGCTCCGTTTTTCAGACCGGCGCCGAAGCCGAAATCCAGCTCGAGCGCGAGGAGCTTAAGCACCTCAAGTCCGGACAGGTTTTCAAGTTAAAATCCCTGGGCGCGGCGCGGCCGGTTATCGCCGCGGGCGGTCTCTTCGCCTATGCGCGGAAAATGGGCATGATTAAAACCAACCATTGACCATCAACCATTGACTATTCCCAAGATGAACGCAACACGGGTCATAGCTTTTGCCAATCAGAAGGGCGGGGTGGGCAAAACCACCACGGCGGTCAACCTGGCGGCCTGCCTGGCGGAAAGCGGCCAACGGATGCTGCTGGTTGATCTCGATCCGCAGGCCAACGCCACCAGCGCCCTGGGCGTTGAAAAGCTTACCGGGCGCAGCGTTTATGCCGCGTTGCTCGAGGAAGGCCAATTGGTCGAGCAGATTATGCCGACGGCGGTCGAGCGCCTGGAGCTGATCCCTTCCGAGTTGGACCTGGCCGGGGCCGAGGTGGAGATTGCCCGATCGGAACACTATCTGCACTGTTTTCAGAAGGCGCTGGCCCCGCTGGCGGCGGAAGCGCGCTATGACTATATTTTCATTGATTGCCCGCCGGCCCTGGGCATCCTCACCTGCAACGCGCTCACCGCGGCACAGGCCTTGATCATTCCCGTGCAGTGCGAGTACCTGGCGCTGGAGGGCTTGAGCATGATTACCGGTATGGTCGAGCAGTTATGCGCCGGCGGCGCCAATCGCGAGCTGAAGCTCGATGGCATTATCATGACCATGTTTGATGGCCGCACCCGCTTGGCCCTGCAGGTGGTCGAAGAAGTGCGCAAGCATTTTGGGGAAAGCGTCTACGAGACGCTCATCCCGCGCACCGTGCGGCTGAGCGAAGCGCCCAGTTTCGGCCAGCCCATCATCCGCTACGATCCGCGCGGCGCCGGCGCGCAGGCTTTCCAGGCGCTCTCCCAGGAGTTTTTGCGGCGGCACAGAAAGACGGACGACGGACGACGGACGACAGACCAGAAAAGACGGACACTGAAGAGGGCGAAGAACAGGCCCTGCGCGACGCGGGGCAACCTGCCCGCGATGCTACGCATAGCGCTGCAGGCGGAGCGCCGGATTTATCCCACTCCGAGCGTGACGCCGGAAATCCGCAATCCGAAATCAGCAATCCGCAATTGAGTTAGGCCAGTCCCAATTCGGCTTCCTTTTCCCGGCGCAGGCGCCGGAGCTTGCCGGAGAGGCTGATCTTCTTGACCGGTGAGACGCGGTCTACAAACAAGACGCCGTTCAGGTGGTCAATTTCATGCTGAATGGCGCGGGCCAGCAGACCGCGGGCGCTAAGTTCGCGCGGAATTCCCTGGAGGTCGAGAAAAGCGACCGTAACCTCCGTCGCGCGGTTGACCGGCGCCCAGATTTCCGGGACGCTCAGGCAGCCTTCCGTCGCCGCGAGAGCTCCCTTGCGGGTCTTCAGGACGGGATTAAGCATAATCAGCGGGAAGGTCACGTCCGGGTTCAAGCGCGGGCCGTTCGGGGCGGCGACATCCAGGGCAGGGGGAATGTTCACGACACAGATCTGGATGGTCTGGCCGATCTGCTGGGCGGCCAGGCCGACGCCCTTGCGCTCGTTCATGATGGCGAGCATATCGCCGGCCAGGTTCTTGATGGCGAGGTCAATGCTGCGGATAAGCTCGGCTTTCTGCCGCAGCACCGGGTCGCCGTAAATGCGAAAGCGGTAGGCATGACTGTCATTCCGGGCTTGACCCGGAATCCAGTCTTTGGAGTCTGGATTCCCGCCTGCGCGGGAATGACGGCGTCGCCAAATGTAAAAAATGTAAAGTCAGGTTAGACTCGCTAAGTTCTTTGCTCCTTGCAAATATAGTGGGCCAGAAGAACGGGCGCAAGGCGTAAACGACGGCCTAGCGCGCGCTTGCCAAGCGCGGCCGGTTGCTTTAAAGTGCCGCCATGGCCGATATTCTGATTATTATTCCGACTTATAACGAGGCGGAAAACATCCGGCCGGTTGCCGCGGCCATCTTCGCGACGTGCCCGGAAGCCCATATTCTGTTCGTGGACGATAATTCCCCGGACGGGACCGGACGCCAGGTGGAGCTCATGGCTCAGGCCGAGGAGCGCGTGCACGTTCTGCACAAGTCCGACAAGCAGGGCCTGGGTCGCGCCTACATTGCCGGATTCAAGTGGGCCCTGGAGCGCCGCTACCGCTATATCTTCGAGATGGACGCCGACCTTTCCCACAACCCTGCCGAGCTCCCAAAATTTATTGCGGCGGCCGCCAACGCCGACCTGGTCCTGGGTTCACGCTACGTCGGCGGCATCCGCATTATCAACTGGCCGCTCAACCGCTTGATCCTGAGCAAGGCGGCGAGCTTGTATGTCCGCTTAGTGACCGGCCTGCCGTTCACCGACCCGACCAGCGGGTACAAGTGTTTTCGCCGCGAGGTGTTGGAGGGCATCAACCTGGAGCGCATCCGTTCCAACGGCTACTCGTTTCAGATTGAAATGACCCATACCGCCTGGAAATTGGGCTTCCGCATCGTGGAAGCGCCAATTATTTTTGAGGAACGCCGCTCGGGTCAGTCCAAAATGAATGCAACAATCGTGCGCGAGGCGCTGGCCATGGTGCTGCGCCTGCGCTTCCGCTTCGTGCGGATGAATAATCCGGCGGCGGGAAAT